>NZ_JBMFWB010000029.1:0-16195 GCF_049965695.1 Athalassotoga sp.
CTACAAAAATTTACAATCATTTTACCAACAATTATTCAAAGATTATTCTTTATGGATCGTTAACGCAACAAAAGTCATGAATGTAATTACAAAAACATTCATTATAAATATAACATACATATAAATTGAGGCCTTCAAAGTTTTAAGTTTCTTTTCACGATTAATTTTCCTTCGATCTTTTTGGCTCAATTGAAAAATACAATTTTTTACCTCCCTTTATCACTCAACATAGGTTGATGTATAACACTTTTTAAACTCATAGTTACACTTGATCAAAAAGTGAAATATGAAAAGTGAAGAGTAATGCGTGATGGCTGTAAGCAGAAAAAACAAAGACAAACAGCGATCTTCATGTATGGTATAATTTTATAAATGTTAGCGAGGTGAAAAGTGAAATCTGGATTTGTATGTGTTGCCGGTGCACCAAGTGTTGGAAAATCGACTTTAGTTAATGCGTTTGTTGGAGAAAAGGTTTCGATAGTTTCCCAAAAGCCTGGCACAACGCGAAACAGGATAAATGCAATTTTAACATCAGATGATGCTCAAATTATCTTTGTTGATACGCCCGGCATTCACAAACCTCTTCACATGATAGGAAAATATCTCTTCAAAATAGCGGTCTCCGCCCTTGAAGGAAATGATCTTATACTGTTTGTGATATCTGCAACGCGGGTCGGCAGTGCGGATAAAACTGTTGCTGCAAAAATTAAAGAGTTAAGAACGCCGGTTATAGGTGTTATCAATAAAATGGATATCGCAAATGAAAGTTATTTAAAAGAGGCGAGATCGATCTTTGATGACTTAGATGCGAAAAATGTTTTTGAGATCTCTGCCATTCAAAATAAAGGCACCGGCATTCTTCTTGAAAGTATCAAATCTATGCTTCCAGAGGGTCCGAAGTATTATCCCGAAAACATCATAACCGATAGACCAACGGCCTTCATGATTTCCGAAATAATAAGAGAAAAAGTTTTTGAATTGACTCATGAAGAAATACCTTATTCAAGCGCAGTCGAGATCGATCAAATCGAAGAAGATGATAAGATTACGAAGATATACGCTACCATATTTGTCGAAAGAGACTCGCAAAAGGGTATTGTATTGGGTAAAGGTGGCAAAATGATAAAAGAAATTGGCACGCTTGCGAGGAAGGATATAGAATATTTGCTTGATAATCATGTTTTTCTTTCTTTGCATGTGAAGGTGAAAACAAACTGGACCGAAGATGAAAAAATGCTTGGAAGAATGTTCAGGGAGGAAATAAATTGATAGATCTGAATTGCGATGCCGGAGAGGGATTCGGAATTTACAATTTCGGTGCAGACGAACTTATCTTCAAGTACGTTACTTCTGTCAACATTGCCTGCGGTTTTCATGCCGGCGATCCTGATACCATAAAAAAAACTGTCGATATGGCCGTGAAAAATAACCTTTCGATAGGCGCGCATCCGTCTTTTCCGGACCTTTTAGGCTTTGGAAGAAGAGAAATGAATTTATCTTACGATGAGATAAAAAATTATGTGCTTTACCAGATTGGCGCTTTGAACGCTTTCGTCAAGATCTCCGGTCACATGACACACGTCAAACCCCATGGATCCCTTTACAACATGGCATTCAAAGATACAAAGATCGCCCGTGCCATTGTCGATGCCGTAAAAGCATTCGATTCAAATCTTATAATCGTCGGCCTTCCAAAATCGGCACTTGTCATGTATGCACTTGAACAGGGCCTTAAAGTTGCACTTGAAGGTTTTGCCGACAGGGCATACAACGATGACGGAACTCTCGTGTCAAGAAATGTAAAGGGTGCCGTGCTCGAAGATGCAAATGAAATTGCTCAGAGGGCTTTGCGTATGGTTAAAGAAGGAGTTATCAATACGCTTTGCGTTCATTCGGACACACCTAATGCACCGATGATCGTCATGAAAATAAGAGAAACCTTTGACAGATTCGGTGTGGAGGTAAAAGGTCTTGGTAATTGATACACTCGGCGATAGAGGATTAATCCTCAAATTTTCAGATGAAATAAATCAGACTGCGCATCTTTCGGTTATGAAATTTGACAAATTCCTTTTAAATTCCAAAATAGAAGGCGTTATTGAATGGATTCCATCTTATTCATCGATTACTCTGATTTACAACCCCGAAATCATCAAATACAAATGCTTAATGGAGAAATTAAAAAATTTTGATGAATCTTCCGTTGATTTTGTCGTTGAGGGGAAAACGGTGGAGATTCCTGTTTTGTACGGAGGCAAATTCGGACCTGACATAGAGTTTGTCGCAAATGTAAACAAAATATCTGTCGAAGATGTTATAAACATTCATTCTGGTGCAAATTACGAAGTCTGGATGATCGGCTTTATGCCAGGTTTTCCTTACCTTTATGGCCTCCCTTCCATCATAAACGCTCCGAGATTGAAAAGTCCAAGAAAATTAGTACCATCAGGCAGCGTCGGAATCGCTGGCGGTCAAACGGGCATATATCCCATAGACAGTCCTGGCGGATGGCAGATAATAGGAAGAACTCCTCTTAAAATCTTCGATGTGAAAAAAGATCCCCCTGTGCTTTTTGATGTCGGAGATAGAGTGAAATTCATTCCCATAGATGAAAAAGGATATGAAAAATTGTGTCGATGATGGTCAAAAATCCCGGATTGCTTTCAACAGTTCAGGATATGGGCAGATTTGGCTTTCAAAGGTATGGAATTCCACAATCGGGACCGATGGACGATCTTTCATTCAGAATTGCCAACTTACTTGTCGGAAATGGTAAAAATGAAAGTACGATAGAGATAACAGGCGGGATTTTCGAAAGTGTCTTCGATGACGATCGCACAATCGCAATTTGCGGTGGCGATCCTGTGGCAACGATCAACAACCATGAAATTGCACCATGGTGCAGCATCGACGTGAAAGACGGAGATGTGCTTAGACTTTCAGGAATGAAAAATGGCTTCAGGGTTTATCTTGCGATCGGCGGGGGAGTGAAAGTCGAAAAAATTTTTAAAAGCAAATCGACATGTCTGCCGGCCAAATTTGGCGGATTCAAGGGCAGAAAGTTGATTGCAGGCGATTTGATAGCATTTGAAGATAGTCATTTGAAGGTAAAACATGAGATGAATCGTGTTTTTGAAGAAACCACGAAGATCAGGGTAATTGGTGGACCTCAATGGGGATATTTGAAAAATGACGGTGAATTTTTAAATTCTAAATATAAAATAACGTCTGACAGCGATAGGACCGGATACAGACTTGATGGGCCAAAATTGGTTCTTGACCGTTACGATATAGTCTCGGAAGGTGTTGCGAATGGTACAATTCAGGTAGCCGGTAATGGTCTTCCAATCATCATGATGGTCGATCATCAGACAACGGGAGGATATCCGAAAATAGCAAATGTGATATCCGTGGATATACCAATACTTGGTCAAAAAAAGCCGGATGACGAAATAGAATTTCAATTGATAGATGTTGAGATGGCGAGAGAACTTTATGTTGAAAGGGAAAGATGGTTGAGATCCGTCGAATACGATCTAAAATCCGGAGAATCGAAATCTTATTTTGTAAAGGTCAACGGTTCACAATTCAACGTTGAGGTGAAAGAGAAAGATGAATGAAAATTACGTGGCCGTAATCGGAGACATAAATTCGGTGCAAGATCGGTACCTGACGAATTTGAGATTGAAAAATTTTTGGAAGAGGTGAAAGAATGAACGATTTTTTGGATCTTTCTTTAAAAGTAAAAGAGGCGATAAAATCGCACATGCCAATTGTTGCGCTTGAATCGACCATAATCTCCCATGGCATGCCATATCCCACGAACGTACAAACTGCCAAAACGCTCGAGAAGATAATCGAAGATAACGGCGCTGTCCCTGCCACCATAGCGGTCATAAAGGGACGCATAAAGGTAGGCCTTGACGATGATGAACTTGAATACATGGCAACCAAAAAAGGCATTTTAAAACTCAGTAGGATGGATTTGCCTTACGCCGTTGCGAATGGATTTGACGGTGCCACAACGGTTGCTGCCACCATGATCTGCGCCAACATGGCCGGAATAAAGGTCTTTGCAACGGGGGGCGTTGGAGGGGTACACAGAGGTGTTGTTGATACCTTCGATATTTCTGCAGATCTTTTTGAACTTTCCAAGACGCCGGTAATTGTGGTCTCGGCAGGAGTCAAATCCATACTTGACATTCCAAAAACTCTTGAAGTGCTTGAAACTTTGGGTGTGACGGTCGTGGGATACAAAACGGATGATTTTCCATCATTTTATTCTCAAAAGAGCGAGTCTAAACTTTACATGCGTGCAGATAACCCAAAAGCGGTAGCGCAGATTTTCAAGGCAAAATTGGCGTTGGGTCTTGAAGGAGGCATGCTTGTCGCAAATCCAATAGAAAAGTCCAAAGAGATTCCTCATGAAATCATAGATAAAGCGATAAATATCGCACTTGAAGAGGCAAACAGGCTCGGCATTCACGGAAAAGATGTTACGCCATTTTTACTTGCGCATATCGTTGAATATGTTCCGAAAGCCCTTGAAGCAAATGTCGAACTCGCTAAATCGAATGCCGCTTTGGCCGCAATGATATCTAAATCAATTTGAAACCAAAAATTCTTTGAACAAAATTAAATGGCTTTCGTCTAAGTAAGTGAAATACCCCCCTATCCCCCTTAATTATACAAAAGGGCCCCTTATTAGGGCCCTTATTTTTATTTATATGGTAAAATCGTATTGTTTTGCGAGAGGGAAGTGAGATCATGATAGACAGATATACACCGGAATGTATGAAAAAATTGTGGTCTGATGAGGCAAGATACGAAAGATGGCTTAAAGTAGAGTTTGCCGTTATGGAATCTTACGAAGCATACGGACTTATTCCAAAAGGATATTCTGATCTTGCAAAGAAAAACGCCATTTTAGACGATGAGAAAATTTCTGAAGTTGAAGCACAGGTTGGTCACGATGTCATAAGTTTTGTAAAAGTCGCAACATCCAAGATGGGAGATGAAGCGAGATATTTTCATTATGGACTTACCTCTTCGGATGTCGTGGACACGGCTTTTTCAATGGCGATCGTTGAATCTGCGAAGCAAATAATTTCGAAGATCGATGATCTTATGAATTCGACTTTCACGCTCGCACAACGATACAAACATACACCTGTAATTGGAAGAACCCACGGTGTTCACGCGGAGCCGACAACTTTTGGGCTTAAAGTGCTGAACTGGTATGACGGCATATCGAGAGGGAAAGAAAGGCTGACGGCGGAGATAAAAAAAATAGGAATTGGTAAAATTTCAGGCGCTGTCGGTAATTATGCCAATGTACCTCCTGAAATTGAAAAACTTACCTGTGAAAAACTTGGTCTTGCACCGGCAAACATATCAACACAGATCCTGCCGAGGGATCTTCATGCAAGTTATATCACCGCACTTGCCATAATCGGGAGCGAGTTTGAGCGAATAGCAATCGAGATAAGAAATCTTCAAAGGACCGAGATAAGAGAGGTACAAGAACCATTCACAAAGACACAAAGAGGATCGAGTGCCATGCCACACAAGAAAAATCCCGTGAATTGCGAAAGAATAGCCGGCCTTTCGAGGATCATAAGGGGATACGCTTTATCGGCGATGGAAGATATTTCACTTTGGCACGAAAGGGACATCTCTCATTCTTCGGTCGAGCGTGTGATCTTTCCGGACGCAACATCTTTAATTTATTTCATGGCCGAAGAACTCAACAGGATGATAAAAGGTCTCGTTGTAGATGAGAAAAGGATGAGATCGAACATATACATGACGGGTGGCCTTGTGTTTTCAGAAAGAGTTTTACTTAAACTCATAGAAAATGGCATGAGTCGTGAAGAGGCATATCTAATAGTTCAAAAAGCTTCCATGAAGGTGTGGAATAACGAATCTGCAACTCTGAAGGAGGCTCTCGGAGCGTACGTTGGAGATATCAACCTGGACGATGCCTTTGATCTTTCTTATTACTTAAAACATGTCGATGATATCTTTAAAAGATTTGAAGGGAGGAATTGAATTGGATTCGATAGTTGTGGGATTACAATGGGGAGACGAAGGAAAAGGGAAGGTCGTTCAAAAACTTTCAAGATCGCACAAATGGATCGTCAGATTTTCTGGCGGACCAAACGCAGGTCATACAGTTTATCATGGAAACACAAAAATGGTTCACCATTTACTTCCGTCAGGCACGAATGAAAATTTTCTTTTCATAAGTCGCGGTACCCTTGTTGACCTCGAAACTTTAAATTCTGAAATAAAAGAAATCTCAAAGATATATCCCGATATCAAAGAAAGATTGTTTGTGTCACCCTATTGCAGGGTCATAACGCCTATTGAAAAATGGCAGGATGGGGCTATTGAAAAAACAAAAGGCAAAAATTCCGTCGGTACAACGGGACGCGGAATCGGACCTACGGTTTCAAATGACGCAAACAGGGTGGGCATCCGCCTCTTTGACCTTTTCGATCAGAATCATCTGAAAGAAAAAGTTGATTTGCTTGCTGAAATATCCAATTTTGGAGATCAATCCATTGCAGATGAACTTTTGAGCCAGTTTGAAAAGATAAAAGACAGGGTTTTAGATCCAAAAGTTGAAGGTCAAATTTTGTTCGAAGGAACGCAAGGCATAATGTTAGATCCGATGTACGGAACTTACCCTTACGTGACGTCAACTCCAACGATACCTTCATTTGCGTTTTACGGATCGGGACTGAAATCCGAAAAATACGAAGTCTGGGGTGTTTTCAAAGCATACACCACACGTGTTGGATCAGGTCCATTTCCGACAGAGATTTTTGGAGAGGCCGGAGACGATCTCAGAAAAAGGGGTTCGGAATTTGGCGCCACAACCGGAAGGCCAAGAAGATGCGGGTGGATAGATTTTCCGCAACTTGAATACGCATCCAACGTTTCAAATGTAGATCATCTTGTCATGACAAAGTCGGACGTACTAAATGGCCTTGAAAAAGTTGGCGTGTGCATTTCTTACGATAAAAAAATCATTCCATACGATCTTGGAAGTTTGAAACCAACGATTGAGTATGTAAAAGGATGGAAAAATCTGGAAAGTTCGGAGTTTGCAGATTTCATTTCAGCCATAGAACATCACGTCAGGCGGCGCATTAAATACGTATCTTACGGACCGTCCGAGGAAGAAATTTTTCAAAGGTGAAATCTAAATTCAGCGCGTAGATCGTAGCGGAATGACATCATGCTCTCCGCCGCGAGCCACCTACCGTTTGCCATATGCCATTCGCCATTATATATAAATGTAACTGATGATTTATGAATTGTGGTGAAAGAATTCACAAATAAAACAAAAACATTTAACCATGAGATTGTAAAATTTAAGTGGAGGTGGAAAATATGCCAGATATGAAATTTTCTGTAACGGCAAAGTGTGAGAACCCGACGAAATTGGTCGTAAACACGTCTAAATTCAAGATTATAATCGATGAACCGCCAAATCTTGGTGGTACAGATGATGGACCAAATCCGGTTGAATATGTCCTCGCAGCTTTGGGTGGATGTTTAAATGTTGTCGGTCACCTTGTGGCAAAAGAAATGGGAATGGAACTTAAGGGTCTTGAGATGACAATAGAAGGAGAAATGGATCCTTCTAAATTCATGGGGAAGCCAACAAAGGAAAGAACAGGATACAAAGAGATAAGGGTAAATCTCAAACCGGTTACGAGTGCCGATAAGGCAACCATCGATAAGTGGATTAAGGCCGTTGAAGACAGATGTCCTGTCAGTGACAACCTTAGAAATCCAACGCCTATTAAAATATCCGTTTTAAAATGATTAAACAAAGATAAAACCGCTTTCGGGCGGTTTTATCTTTTATGACCCACATCCTTAATGATTTATTCAAAGATAGTATAAGTGAAAGACAAATCATGTCTGTATACTTGAATTAAACGATCCATACAAGGCAGGTGTAACTATGAAATTCAAAAACGTCGTTAACAATCCGAGGATCGTATCCCAGTTCGATCTTTTGAAGATGCTTCGCTTTAAAAATGATGAAGCGAAGGTTGAATTCATGAAACGTTCTCTTGAAGGATGTTTTGATCAGAAGATAGATCAAAAAAATGGGCAATCCTCTAATTGAATTTAGAAATTTTTCACTCAAGATCGATGGAAATTCCTTGCTTGAAGATATTTCTTTAAAAGTTGAAGAAAAAAGCGTTGTACTCATTTATGGCCCGAGGAGTTCCGGTAAATCTGCGCTCCTCAGAAGTATTGTGCATTTGAATGAAGAACTTTTTGATTCGCTTGATTTCAAAGGTGACATCTTTTTTCATGGTCAAAGCATAATAAATGCCGATAGAAAATTCTTAAGGCGTAAGATAGCCTACGTTGATACCTCGTTCATAGAAAGTTTATCCTCTTTAACCGTTAACCAGATGATAACCCTTGTTAAGGGAAGAAATGTGGATTTATATTCGGATGAAATGGTGAATTTGTTGAAACAACTCGGAGTTATAGATCTTTTGAAAGCGGGAATGCATACCTACGTTGAAGATCTTCATGGAAACACCAGGGTGCTTTTTTTGCTCATGTTGGCTATTTTAAGAGAACCGGAAGTTATAGCGCTTGATTGCATCGTGGATCATCTTGACGATGAAGCCGCTTTGAACGTTCAAAATGTCGTACTTTCTCTAAAGCAAAAGTACACTCTCATTCTTGCTACAAGAAAGATGCCCAATTTTTTGCCGATATCTGATAAAATTATCATGATGAAAAATGGTAAGATAGAATTTGAAGGCACAAAAAAAGAGATGGTTTTCAAATTTTCCAATTCAAACATCTAAAAGAGGTTAACGGTGAAGTACCATATTTACACCCTTGGATGTAAATTCAATCAATACGAAAGCGCAAAGATATCCGAATTGCTCGAAAGTATCGGATACGAAAGAACTGATTTCAAAGACGCCGATGTTGTTGTTGTCAACAGTTGCGCCGTGACATCCGAAGCAAAACGTCAATCGTTACAAATGGCAAGGCATTTTAAGCGTAATTCCAAAGCAAAGATAGTGCTTGCAGGCTGTGCCGTTCACGATGGAGAAGTTCCGGATTTCGATCTTGTACTGGGAAACGGAGAAAAGATGAGGATCATCGAATATCTGGATAAAATCGGGAAAATAGAGTCACCTGCTTATTTTCTCAACGACACTATGAACTATTCAATTTCGAAAAATCTCGATCGAACGCGCGGCTTTTTAAGTGTTGAAAATGGTTGCAATTGGGGATGTACCTATTGTGCCGTTCCACATTTCAGAGGCACAAAGATACGTTCAAAATCTCTCAGCGTAGTGCTTGATGAAGTACGTCATATGGTTGACTCTGGAATAAAAGAAATCGTCGTAAGCGGAATAAATGTTGCACTTTACGATGACAACGGTTTAAAATTAAGAGATCTACTCGAGGCGATATCGAAAGTAGACGGAAAATTCAGAGTGAGACTTAGTTCAATAGATCCTCTTAATGCCATGACACTTGAAAACTTGTTTGAAAATGACGAAAAACTCTGTCATCATCTTCATCTATCCGTTCAAAGTGGATCTGACGCTGTGTTACGTGATATGGGGAGAAATTACACTGCCGACGATGTGATGAAAACCGTTCAAAGGTTCAGATCGATAGATCCTTTATTTGCATTTTCTGTCGATATCATAGCCGGTTTTCCAACGGAAAAGAACGAAGATTTCGATAAAACCGTCGAATTACTTTCAAATATAGATGTAATGAGAATACATGCATTTCCATTTTCACCAAAAAACGAGACAAAGGCTTCCAAAATGAAAAACGGCGTTGATGATTTTACCAAAAAGATCAGAGTAAAATTGTTGAAATCTCTTTCAAATCATCTTGAGGAAAAGTTTAGAGAAAAATTAACGGGATCCAGCCAAAGAATTCTTGTCGAAGAAATCAAAGATGAATTTCGTGAAGGCTTCAACGATTACTATCTCAAGTACAATTTCAGAAGCGATGCCAAAGTTGGAGATTTTGTTCAAATCGATGTCTGAGGGGGTGTACGCATGAGAATATACTTTGATTCGAAATGGCACGATGAAGAAGTGCTTATAAGTGTCATGGATCGCGGATTCATGTACGGAGAAGGAGTTTACGAGAGTTTAAGAACCTACAATGGTTCACTTTTTGCTCCTCAAAAACATTTCAATCGTTTTAAAAGGTCATCCCAGATTTTGGGAATACCTTTAAAAATGGATTTTGAGGAATTCAAGTCTATCCTTCTCGATGGAATAAGAGATGTAAAAGAAGACTGTACCATAAGAGTCGTTCTGACAAACGGTGATGGTAAGAAACCCCTTTTTCTTGCCTATATCATGGAGTTGCAGGCCCCGCCTTCAGACATTTACACGTACGGAGTGGACATCGGCATATCAAAGTTGAGAAAGATGGATGAATCATCTCTTCCTTCTGCCCTTAAAACCACCTCTCATGCCAATTTGATGATCGCTCGACAGGGAAAAGAAAATTTTTACGAAGTTTTGATGTTAAACAGCCGTGGCTTTGTGGCCGAAGGATTCATGAGTAACCTTTTTCTCGTCGAAAATAACACGCTTGTCACGCCATCGATTGAGACTGGCATATTGGATGGAATAACAAGAGAAGTTGTTATAGATCTTGCAAAATCGCTCGAGATAAGAATTGACGAAAGACTTGTCAATGTAGATGAACTTTTTAACTGCTCTGAATGCTTTTTGACAAGAACAAGTGCCGGCATAATACCGGTCAGAAAAATAGAGAATCGTTCTGTTTTTCAAGACGAACCTGGAATTATTACCCAACTTTTGATTGAAAATTTTAAACCTTACATATTTCAAAGATCGGATTTATGGTGATTAAATAACCAAAAAATGCCTAATTTACCTGAAAAATAGCCGTTAGAGACACTTAAAGACTTTTATTATATCTTTTCTTTTGCTATTTCATTTTTCCTTTGATTTGTGTCATAATACATGAGAGGGTGATTTGTTTGAAGAGCATGACGGGATACTCGAAAGTAAATAAAAACATAAACGACGTGTTTTACACCGTGGAAATGAAAGGAGTTAATCACAAGTATCTTAACATCTCCTTTTTTCTTCCTTACCTTTTTTCTTCCTTTGAGGCAAGATCTCTTCCCATAGTTCAATCGGAGATCAAAAGGGGAAGCATTTCCATAAAAATAGACATAAGGGGAAATTTTGAATCCAGTCTCGTCATACCGGATCTTGAACTTGCAAAGTCTTATTTCAAAGCGTTTAAGGAGATAGAAAGAGAAATAGGAGTGGAACTGAGACTCGATCTGGGACAATTACTTGAGATAAAGGATATTTTCAAGATGTCTCTTGACATTCAAACCGAAGACAAAATATGGGAAGGATTTCAAACTGTGTTGACTGAAGCCATCGAAAATTACAACAAAAGCAGAGAAGCAGAAGGAGAAAAATTAAGGGTATACCTCGAAGATCAGATGGTTAGTCTTGATGAAATAATGAAAAAGATGAACACATACGAATCTCAAAACAGAGAAAAATACAAAGAGATGATCCTTCAAAGTTTAAAAGATAATTTTTCAGAAATACAGATGGATCCTCAAAGAATAGAACAAGAGGTTATCATGACAATTCAGAGGGCTGACATAGGCGAAGAAATATCGAGGGTATTCGTTCACATGTCCAGGGCTCGAGAGTTGATGAAATCAAAAGCGGATGTCGGAAGCGAACTTGATTTTATCTTTCAGGAAATAGGTAGAGAAATTAACACGCTCTCGGCCAAATCTAAGATTCCTGAAGTTTTAAGTCTTGTTGTGGAATCCAAAACCATTGTCAAAAAATTAAGGGAACAGGTTCAAAATATCGAATAAGAAGTACGGAGGGAGGAAGTATGTACGGGCTTATAAACATAGGATTTGGAAACGTTGTAATAGGAGATAGGGTTATAGTGATCGTTAACCCGGAGTCTGCACCTCTGAAGCGTCTTAAGGATGGAGCAAAAGACGATGGGAAACTCATAGATGCGACTTATGGCAGAAGAACAAGGTCTATTCTCATCACCGACAGTAATCATGTCATATTGAGTGCTATACAACCAGAAACGATATCTGAAAGGTTTCAATCTTCGTTCCAGGAAATGAAAGAAGTCATGGAACAAACTCCCGAAAACAAGGCAAAAAGCAAAGCAAAGTCATGAAGGGAATGCTTTTTGTGATGAGTGGCCCTTCAGGGGCCGGTAAAACTACAATAGTTAAAGCCGTAATGTCTGAATTGGAAGGAATAGAATTCTCAGTGTCTTACACGACAAGGCCGAGAAGAGAAGACGAAGTTGATGGCGTGGATTATTTTTTTGTTGATGAAAAAACCTTTAAATCTTTGATCGAAAAGGGAGAATTTCTTGAATGGGCTGAAGTTCACGATCATCTTTACGGTACATCCAGAAGTTTTGTCGAATCTCGTCTGAATAATGGCATTAACATGCTTTTGGACGTTGATGTGAAAGGAGCCTTGAACGTCAAGAAAATTTTTAAAGACGGTGTTTTCATATTCGTGGCTCCGCCATCTTTCAAAGAATTAAAAGATAGGCTGGTAAAGCGTCATACGGAAGATCCGAATAACCTTGAAAAAAGAATAGAAGACGCCAAATTCGAACTTTCTCAAATATCAAAGTTTGATTATCTTATAGTCAACACGGATATTTCTGCATCAGTTAAGCAACTTGAATCTATAATCATATCCGAACAGTTGAAAGTTTCGAGACTTGGCGAATTCGTTGGAAAGTACAATTTTTACAAGTCAAAGGATGGTGTGGATCTGTGAAAGATAAACTTTACGAAGTTTTGATGAACAGATACGGTAACAAATATGCAATAGCCATGGCCGTTGCGAAAAGGGCTGAATCCCTTAACGAACTTTCAAAGCCGATGGTGAAAACGGAAGATTCAAATCTCGTAACGATTGCACTTGAAGAAATGAGAGTAGGATACGTCGAAATAAAGAACGCTGAAATGTTAAAAGTGCTTGTTGCAAACGTGAAAACGGCCAAGAAAAAATGAAGGTACTTTTGGCTGTCACCGGCGGGATAGCAGCCTACAAGGCTGTAGAACTTGTCAGCATTTTGAGAAAAAGGAAAGACGAGATCAAAGTTTTGATGACCGAAAGTGCGACGAAATTCATTTCGCCGCTAACTTTTTCTGCAGTCGGCAACACCGAAGTTTACACAAATGAATTTGACTACACTGGCTTGATATCCCACACTGGATTGTCTGCATGGGCTGAGATCATGGTTATAGCGCCTGCGACTGCGAATACGATTGCAAAAATTGCGAATGGCATAGCGGACAACATCGTAACCGCAAGTGCACTTGCCTTCAAGGGACCCAAGATCGTCGTTCCGGCAATGAACGTCAGAATGTACGAAAATCCGGTTACACAGGACAACATTCAAAAATTACTCAATTACGGCTGGACGATAGTCGATCCCGAGAGTGGTCATCTTGCTGATGGAGAAGAAGGAAAGGGAAGATATCCCGACAACGCTAAGATCGTCTTTGAAATAGAAAGTCTTCTTACAAGAAAAGATATGGGTGGCCTAAGAGTGCTTGTCACCGCAGGGCCAACAAGAGAGGCAATAGATCCGGTAAGGTATATTTCAAACAGATCTTCCGGAAAGATGGGATACGAAATAGCCAAAATGGCCGCGATTCGAGGCGCACAGGTAGATCTTGTTTCAGGGCCTGTGAACATACCGGCTCCTTTCAAAGTCAAAAGGTACGAGGTTGAAAGTGTTCAAGAAATGGCCGAAAAAGTACTTGGCCTTTTGGAAAATGAAGACGTTGTGATAATGGCCGCGGCAGTCTCAGATTACAAAGTCGAGCGAGTATCAGATCAAAAGATAAAGAAAATCAACGAAGAACTCAATTTGAAACTTATCAAGACGACTGACATACTGCTTGAAATTTCCAAAAGAAGAAGATCAAATCAATTTGTGGTTGGATTTGCCGCAGAAACTCAAAACCTCGTTGAAAACGCCAAACACAAATTTGAATCAAAATCACTTGACATGATAGTTGCAAACGATGTTTCCAGAAAGGATATAGGTTTTGAATCTGATTACGATGAAGTTTTCATCATTTCAAAAACCTCTGATCCTGTTCATGTTGAAAGAATGACAAAAAGGGAAATTGCAAATTTGTTGCTTGACATGGTTGTAACACAAAAAGGCGAAAAAATTTAAACACAAATACTCGATACATATGGTATTATATTCATACCCGAATAGGGTAATTTGGAGGTGAATTTTAATGGCAGCATTACTTTCAGAAGAGGACAGGAAATATCTTGTCGATCTATTTGAGAAGGAATTAAAAGGAGAGGTTAAGATACTCTTTTTTGGAAGTAAAAAGAAAGAAGAGTGCGAATATTGTGATCTTACAGAACAGATATTGCAAGAATTGGCTGAAACGAGTAACAAGATAACGATTGAAAGCCATGATTTTGATGATGAAGAAGCACTCGCAAAAAAGTACAACGTGGAAATGGTACCGGCAATTTTGATGCTTGATTCTGCCGATAAGGATATGAGGATAAAATACTATGGAATACCGTCCGGTTACGAATTCTCATCCCTGATAGAAGACGTTGTTGCAACTTCTAAAAATGGTACGGTTGAACTTTCACCTGATACGATCAAGAAACTTGAAGATATCAAAGAACCTTTGAAATTACAGGTGTTTGTCACTCCGACGTGTCCGTACTGTCCAAAGGCTGTTTTGATGGCACACAAACTTGCCATGCAATCGCCTAAAATAACCGGTGAAATGATAGAAGCAAATGAATTTCCAGATCTTTCAATGCAATACAACGTTTCTTCAGTTCCACATATAATAATAAACGAAGGTGAAGGCGAGTTCGTGGGAGCATTGCCGGAAGATGCCTTTGTTGAGCAGGTAATAAATGCTCTAAAAGGAGTTTGATAGATAAAATGCCTTTATTCAACCTTTCAAATGTCTCTAAACCTGCTGAACTTAACTATGACGTTGCGGTAATAGGTGCGGGCCCCGGCGGACTTTCAGCGGCCATATATGCTGGTAGGGCAGGATTGAAGACGATAGTCTTTGAAAAATCAACTGAAGGTGGCCAAATTTTACTTACCGATATGATAGAAGATTATCCGGGTTTTACATCGATAAGCGGAAATGCGCTTGCAGATAATTTTCTTTCGCATGCGAAAACTTTCGGCGCGAATTTTGCCAACGAAGAAATCGTCGAAGTTGATCTTGAATCGAACCCTAAAAAGTTGAAAACAGATCTTGGCAACGAATATCTCGCAAAAGTTGTGGTGATAGCAACAGGTAGCAATCCAAAAAAACTTGGCGTGAAAGGTGAAAATGAATTCATGAATAAAGGTGTTTCTTACTGTGCGGTTTGTGATGGCAGTTTTTTCAAAAACAAAAAAGTCATCGTCGTAGGCGGTGGAGACAGTGCGGTTGAAGAAGGACTCTACATGACCAAAATCGCCAGCGAAGTCACTTTAATACACAGAAGAGATAAATTGAGAGCACAAAAAATAGCCCAGGACAGGGCATTTAAATCGAAGATGAAATTCATATGGAATACAGTTGTAACCGAAATAGGCGGTACGAAAAATGTTGAATATGTCATGTTGAAGAATGTTCAGACCGGAGAAATCACCAAACATGAAACAGACGGAGTATTCATTTACGTTGGTCTTATACCGAATGTTGAAATATTCAAAAAATACATAAAAACTGATGAAAATGGATTTGTTCTGGCGGATGAACATATGGAGACAAACGTTAAGGGTGTCTACGTAGTTGGAGATATAAGAAAAACACCTTTAAGACAAATCGTAACTGCCGCAGCCGATGGAGCCATAGCCGTTATAGATATGACCAAATATTTTGATTAAGATATAGATTTAAAAGACCGCGTTAGCGGTCTTTTTTGTTGATTTTTGTGCATTTATATGTTATACTTCCGAAGGAAGTTGCCTCTATAGTTCAATGGATAGAACGGTGGATTCCTAATCCGCAAATGCAGGTTCGATTCCTGCTAGGGGCACCAGATTTATAAGTTTTAGTTTCGGAAAGCGAACTTCAGTCAAATGATAGATGTTACTTGTTGACAAA
>NZ_JBMFWB010000030.1:0-11110 GCF_049965695.1 Athalassotoga sp.
GAATGTTCATTTAATTTAAGCGAAGGGCAGGATGCCTCCGAGATGGCCTCCGCAGCCTGCGAGGACCAGACATCGAGCGGGCGCCTGGCGGAGCCAATGATTTTCATATTTAAAATTGGTCAAGTATACTTACTGAATATATTTCATCACTTTAGAAAGGAAATGTCAAGATGTTATAATAAACAAAAGAGCAATTCATCTCACCACTTATAGAAGTGGGAGAATTCTTGCTTAAAAGGGCGTTAAATATTTCAATACCGAAAATAATTCAGTATGTGCTCTCCATTTCTTCGGCTCTGTTAAAAAAGTGCATAACTTTTTCTTGAATGGATAAATGTCAATAAGGATGATTATAAAATTTTTTTCAGTTCTTCTAAATCTATATCGAAAATGTGAGAAATTATGTAGTCCAACACCGCTGGATCAGCATTTTGAATTTTGCCCTTCAACTCTTTTGTGTATTTGTCTTTGAACTTGGCTATCAGCAATTTGGCTGCGTAATCTTTCATTGCCTGAAGTTTTCCTTCCTCGATGCCTTGCTGTAATCCTTGCTGTAATCCTTGCTGTAATCCTTGCTGTAACCCTTGCTGAAGTCCTTGTTGGAGTCCTTGCTCTATTGCTTCTTTTCTTTCTTTTTCGAAAATATCGACGCTGTACATCTTGACCAGCCTCCTTTTTAATTCCTCTATAAAACTTCTTTCGTAAACCGTTGCGGTTATAACAAGCGTGGACGTTAGCACATCGTCTCTTAGATTCACATCTACATTCATCTTTGCTTCTTCATCTATCAATTCTGTTATCAACTCTTTATTGCAATTTTTCATCAAAGGCATTAAAATCATTTCAATCATATTCCCAGACTTCATTTTTGCGTGCTCTACAATGGCATTTGAATCCATCTGTGAAACTTTTATAAAACCCGGCTCGAATTTCACCATCTCATTTTGAATTATCTGTTTTGGCACATCCGACCTACCAAGATATATGACGTATGTTTTTACTGGCACCTTAAACTGTCTGGTTAAAAGCGCATTGTAAACAAAGAATCTGTTGAGATCATCGGGCGTCATTTCCTGTTGAAATTCAACATGAACAATCTCTTTATCTGCCTTCAGAACAAAGTCGGCGTGAAAATCAGATATTCTTACATCTTTTATTTCTTCAGAAAGATTTTCAACATCATTAACGTCATTTATGCCGATGAATTTTGCTATTTCATAAGGAGAAATATGAGAAAAATATTTCAAAATCACATCTTTGTACGCCATAGATGTCCTTCTTCTTAAGACTTTACTTTATTATAACATTTTCAGTTTAAAATCAGTTAAATGACGTTGAATTCTTTGTTGACGATCTCTTCTATCATGTCAAGATCTATTTTTATTATTTCATCATCTTTGTTGGATTCAAAGCCAGATTTACTAACAAAAACAAGAATATGTTTTCTTTGATCTTTTATGAATTTACACTTTTGAATAAAATTGTTGAGATCTGATTCTGATGTTTTTTTGTTTCTCCATTTACATTCGAAGATAATTAAAACATCTTTTGTTTCTCCAACTATATCAAACTCGTAAACTTTGCCATCAGGTGCCTTTAACCAGTGTTTTCCAATGCTTTCCGGCATTACCGGAATAACGCCGTTCTTATAAAAAAATGGCATCAGAAATTTCACAACTTCTTCGAAAGTCCTTCCAATAATTTCATTTATGTTTTTTATTGTGAAATCAAGCGCCGATTTAGGGTTAAATTCGATTGTGTCTTGATTTGAATATATGTATTTAAACCAGAAACTCAGAAAATTTCCCTTTATTTTGTATCTTGCGCCACGTTTTGACTTCGACAATTTATTTTCAACTTTTTCAACGATGTCATAATGGGTCATTAATTCGTTTATGTATTTCATGGCTTTTGTTCTTTCCATCTTAGTCCTATCGCATATTTCTCCTATTTCTCTGTCAAAATATCCTATTCCTTCGAGCACCGCAAAATATCCCGGATGTTCTGTACCAAATTCTCCTACAAGCAGATTTTTGCCCTCTTCTTTTAAAGGTGCAAAATTGCCAAAGAAAAGTTCTTCGATTAGGGTCTCAAAAGGTTTTTTACTTTCAAGGTACCAAAGGTATTTTGGAACTCCTCCAAGTATGGCATACCACGTGATTGTTTCTTCGAGAGTGTATCCAAAATTTTTCAACATTTCAAAGACTCCGAAAAAATTGAATTCTTTCAATTGAATCAAATATTCACTTCTGCCAAAAAGAGGCTCTTTTAGATCGAGAAAGATTTTCTTCATCATTCCCACGTAAGACCCCGACAGTATCAGTAAAATATTCGACTCCGTACTATCCCAAACATTTTGTAGAATGGAAAAAATCGAAGGATCAACTCTAAGGAAATTTTGAAATTCGTCGATTATCACGATTCTTTTGGAATTCAAAAGATATTTAAAAAAAGCATCCCAGTTCTCAAAAGATCCATCAAAAATCCGTCTTGAGAAATCTTTAAGAAGAGTTTCAGATGATCTCGTATCGACAAAAAAATAATTCGCCTCGGGATAGGCATTTCTCAAAAGATATGTTTTACCAATCCTTCTTGGACCATAAAGTACGATCATGTGCTTTCCATTTTGATCTTTGATTTTTTTCAGAAATGCCGTTTCTTCTGTTCTGTTGAAAAAGCGCATGACTTTTTCACCTCTTGTATACTGCACAGTAACTTACTGTACAGTATACAATTTGAATGGATAAATGTCAATAAGGATGATTATAAAATTTTCTTTGCTGTACATCTTGACCAGCCTCCTTTTTAACGCTCTTTTAAGCAAGAATTCTCCCACTTCTATAAGTGGTGGGAGCATGTCACTCGCAGTTATGCAGTCACGTTGCTGGAATGATTCCACATGTACAGCATAAAAGGTATAGATGCGACCTCGAGGACAATTGAAAAGATGACAACGTACGATATCGAGATGTCGTAAAGTGCTCCCATGAGTGTGCTTCCAATAAGCCATGCACCACCGTAAAATATGTTGAAAAGTCCGTAAGCCTTTCCTCTCGAGTCAGCAGGAATGATGTCCGCGATCGATGCTCTGAGTACTGTGTCTTGGATGCCAAGCACTATTCCCCAAAGTATCATGCCGACTATGGCAAGCGCATAGCCAAACGAAAAGACAAGCGGTGTTACTGCGATTGCAAGCAAAGGAATCAAAAGCAAAGATTTAAAGCCAATTCTGTCATATACCCTGCCTATGATGAATGCGGCAAGTCCTTCAGTTCCCATTGCCACGGCAAAGATTATCGGTATCATGGCATCTGAAAGTATCTGATTTTTGCCAAAGTGGTAAGATATTATCATGAAATGGGCAAAACCCATCATGGTTAAGGTTACGAATATTGAATAGATCCAGAATCTTTTGTTTAATTTGCCTGTATTTTCATGTTTCCGCTCTTTGGAGGCATCTTGTGGCGGATTGCTTTCTTCCATCTCGTAAGGTTTTGGATAATGCCTCATCGAGACAAGAAGTATTATCATCGCTATAATCGCTGGAATAAGCATGAAAGTGTATCCAAGTTTATAATCGTTAGGCTTCAAAAACAAAATCAGAGCGACAAACAACGGACCGATTATGGCTCCAATTTGGTCTATGACTTTGTGAAGGCCAAAACCTTTTCCTCTGCCAACTTCTTTGGTTGCAAAAGAAAGCATGACGTCTCTTGGCGGATTTTTGAAAGCCTTGCCAAATCTTTCTATTATTATGAGTAAAAACGCTATTTGCCAGTTCCAGGCAAGTGCCATCAAAGGAACGGCAAAAAGATTTATCGCATATCCAATTATCGTCAAAAGCCAGTAAGATTTTGTCCTGTCGACGACGTAGCCCGTTATGAATCTAAGTGCGTATCCGACGAATTCTCCGAGACCACCGGCAAGTCCAACGACAAGGGCGCTTGCGCCAAGCATTGACATAAATGGCCCGTTTATGCTTCTCGCCGATTCATGGGTCATATCGGCAAAAAGGCTAACGAAACCAAGCAGAAGTATGAATATGATCGCTTTCTTTTTACTGTCCATCTCTACCTCCGTCGATAAGCATTCAGATTTTATTATATACCAAGTTATGTTTAAAATCGAATGTCTATTTCAGAAATTGATCTTGGAAATAAAGTTTTCTATCATCTTTTTTCCATATTCTGTCATTATCGACTCGGGATGAAATTGAAGACCGTAAACCGGATATGTTTTGTGACGTACGCCCATGACAAGGCCATCGTCCGTTTGGGCTGTTATGACAAGTGTTTTTGGAATCGTCGATCTTTCGATTATTAAGGAATGATATCTCATGGCGATGAACGGATTTTTCACATTTTCAAAAATATAACGATTTTCGTGGATTATCTTTGATGTTTTTCCGTGCTTTATTTCAGGAGCATGTATTATTTTCCCTCCGTAAGCGTATCCTATTGCCTGATGGCCGAGACATATGCCTAAGATAGGAATATCTTTTATTCCTTTGATAAGATCAACGCATACACCAGCGTTTTCAGGTCGACCAGGTCCCGGAGATATGACTATTCTGTTGGGCTTCATTTCTTTTACCTGATCAACCGTTATCTTGTCATTCCTAACGACTTTGACGTCCTTTTCGATTTCTCCTATGTACTGGTAGAGGTTATAAGTGAAAGAATCGTAGTTGTCTATCAAGAGTACCATTCATATCGCCTCCTCGAGTGCTTTCAATTTGTTCAAGGTTTCTATGTATTCCCCGTGAGGATCGGAATCATACACTATTCCCGCTCCTGCCTGAATGTAAGATTTTTCGCCTTTGAAAAGGATCGTCCTTATGGTTATGCACATGTCCATATTTCCATTGTAAGAAAAGTAACCGGTTGATCCGGAGTAAAAGGATCTTCTTGTCTTTTCAAGTTCGTCTATTATTTCCATTGCCCTCACCTTCGGTGCGCCTGAAACAGTCCCTGCCGGCAGGCATGAAATAAGCGCATCAAAAGGACCAAGTCCTTTTTTGAGTTTTCCGCTTATCTTTGAAACCATGTGCATGACGTGAGAATAAAAATCAACTTCCATGAATCTTTCCATCTTAACCGACCCAAATTCGCTGATCTTGCCTATATCGTTTCTCCCGAGATCAACAAGCATGAGATGTTCGGCGCGCTCTTTTTCGTCTTTTGTGAGTTCTTCTTTAAGTTTCGAATCTTCCAGTTCGTTCTTTCCTCTCGGCCTTGTGCCTGCTATCGGGTTTGTTATGACTTTGTCTCCAAAGACGTTTACAAGACTTTCCGGAGAAGAACCGGCCAATTGAAAATTTCCAAAGTCTATGTAAAACAGGTAAGGAGAAGGGTTGAGAGATCTTAGCCTTCTGTAAACGTCAAAAGGATCGGAGTGATTTTCGATCTCGAGTCTTTGGGACAGGACCACCTGAAATATATCTCCGTTTTTAATGTATTCTTTGGCTTTATCCACTATTGAGCAAAACTGCGCTTCGGTGAAATTGGAGGTAAAATGTTTTCCGTCGCGCGTATCCGGAAGTTCATGGATCCCGTTCGGTTTAAGCAACGTAGATGAAAGCGCTGAGATCTCGTCCACGCTGTCCTGGTAATTATCATTTTCAAATATGTTTTTAACGATGAAAGCCTTGTGTGTCAGATGATCGTAGCAGATGAATTGTTTGTAAAACATGAGATATGCCTCCGGTACCTTCAATTCGTCATCGTTTTTATCCGGTAAAAATTCGTACTGGCGTATTACGTCGTACCCGATGTAACCGATGGCACCTCCGGTGAATGGAATTTTCATGTTAATCGGATCGTAATTGAAGTTCATCGTGTTTTTTAAGATATCCAAAATTTTACCTGTTTCATGGATTTCGGATCCGTTTTCTATCGATATCTTATTAGAATAACTGCTTATTTTCATGTATGGATCCGATCCGATGAAAGAATATCTTCCGGTTCCTTTTTCGTATTCGGCACTTTCGAGCAAAAATTTATTTTTTCCGGATAAATTGTAAAAAATGCTTATTGGAGTTATTTCATCGCCGTTCATCTCGAGGTAGAATGGAAAGACTTTCTTTTCTTTTTTGTATCGTTCAAAAATCTCTTTTGATAGGTTGAATTTCATATTTTCACCTCTGAAAGACCATTTTTCAACTCAGAGACGAACTTTTTGAGATTTTCAAGCATTTCGTCTCTGTCTTCAAATTGAGACATCACGTTGATTATGGCACTGCCGACGATCACGCCGTCGCAGTAATCCTTCACCTCTCTTATCATGGCCGCACTTGATATGCCAAAGCCAAGAGCGCGCGGCACATCTGTGAATTGGGCGATGGTATTCATGTAAGATTTGAGATCCGTGCCTATTTTTTCTCTTGCGCCGGTTACACCGTTGACGGAAACACAATACACAAACCCATCCGCATTCTCAACGATGGCACGTATTCTTTCCCGGGAGGTCGGTGCCACAAGCGGTATAAGAATTATGCCTTTTTTACCCATCAAATCGGATATTCCCGCCCTTTCTTCTATGGGAAGATCGGGTATTATGATTCCATCTATTCCCGCTTTGCTTGATTCTTCGAGAAATTTTTCTATGCCGTATTTGAAGATCGAATTGTAGTAAACAAGGAAGACAAGTGGCACTTCGCTGATTTTTCTTGTTTTTTTGACTATATCCATTATGGCCGGAATTTTAATTCCCATTTTTAAGGCCCTCGTTGAAGAGGCCTGAATTGTTGGTCCGTCTGCAAGCGGATCTGAATAAGGTATGCCGATCTCAATTATGTCCGCACCGGCCTCTTCCATGCTTTTGATGGCTTTTACCGTAGTGCCAGCATCGGGATCGCCGGCTGTTATGAAAGTTATGAGCGCTTTTTGTTTATTCGTTTTGAGGTATGAGAACTTTTCATTTATGCTGTTCATAATTTCACCCCCATGAATTTGGAGACTATATCCACGTCTTTATCGCCACGACCTGAAAGGTTTACTATTATTATCTTATCTTTGTCAAGGGTCGGTGCAAGTTTCATGGCATGTGCGACTGCGTGGGCGCTTTCGAGTGCGGGAATTATCCCTTCGATCTTGGAAAGGGTCATAAAAGCATCAAGTGCCGCTTTATCGGTTGCGTAAACGTATTTTGCCCTTCCGCTTTCTTTGAGGTATGCGTGTTCGGGTCCAACCCCGGGGTAATCAAGGCCGGCCGAAATCGAATATACCGGCAGGATCTGTCCTTCTTCATCTTGAAGGATGTAAGTCATCATGCCATGAAGCACTCCTGTCGAACCTCCGTAAAAGGTTGCCGCGTGCCGCCCGCTTTCTATGCCCATTCCACCTGCTTCAACGCCTATCAATTGAACGTCTTTATCTTCGATAAAAGGATAAAAAATACCCATGGAGTTGCTTCCGCCTCCGACGCATGCCACTATGTAATCCGGCAATCTTCCTTCTTTTTCGAGAATTTGAGATCTTGCCTCGTCCCCTATTACCCTTTGAAAATCTCTTACCATCGTTGGATATGGATGGGGACCGACAACAGATCCCATGATGTAAAAGGTTGTATCCACATTTGAAACCCAGTTTCTTATCGCTTCGTTTACGGCATCTTTCAGCGTCTGGGTACCGGTTTTAACCGGTGTTACCTGCGCACCGAGCAATTTCATTTTGAATACATTTAACGATTGACGTCTTATGTCTTCTTCTCCCATGAAAATTTCACATTCCATTCCGAATTTCGCCGCTCCAGTCGCAGTGGCAACGCCGTGCTGGCCTGCTCCTGTTTCGGCTATAACCCTTTTTTTGCCCATTCTTTTTGCGAGCAGAATCTGGCCGAGTACGTTGTTTATCTTATGGGCACCGGTATGGTTCAAATCTTCTCTTTTGAGGTATATCTTTGCACCCCCGAGTGTTTGTGTGAGATTTTCGGCGTAATAAAGCGGGGTAGGTCTTCCCGAATATTCTTTTAAATAATATCTGTATGTTTTCAAAAATTCTTCATCTTTCATGGCGTTTTCAAATTCGTCTTCAAGTTCGATCAACGCATTCATAAGCGTTTCCGGCACATACTGCCCTCCGAATTTTCCAAATCTTCCCTTCATAAACTTCTCACCTTCTCGATGAACTCTTTCATTTTTTCAAAATCTTTGTATCCATCGGTTTCAACACCGCTTGAAACGTCCACAGCGTATGGCCTGACTTTTCTTATGCCTTCTTCAACGTTTGATGTGTTCAAACCGCCCGCAAGTATCAAAGGTTTTCTGAATTCGAAATTTTTGACTGAATTCCAGTCAAAACTGATGCCCGTTCCGCCGTAAGCACCTTTCACAAAACTTTCAATTAAAATTTTATCTGCATTCGTTTCAAATACAAGGTCTTCTGAGGCTTTTACTCTTAACGCTTTCCATATTTCGGTATCGAAGATTTTCTTTAAGTTTCCGATGTAAGATTCGTCTTCGTCTCCGTGTAACTGAATAACGTCAAGGTTAAGTGATGTTGTGATATCATAAACAAAATCCATCTTCTCATTGACAAATACCCCCACACGTTTTATGCCGGCATCAAGGCTCGCAATGAGCGTTTTTGCCTTTTCTTTGCTTACGATCCTTTTGCTTTGGGAAAAAACAAAACCAACATAATCGGGTCTGAGTCGATTTGCGTATTCGATATCTTCAATTCTTCTCAATCCGCAAATTTTTATTTTTGTCATTCATATCGACCTTATTTCACCGATGAAATTTAAAATTTCATCTTTGCTCATTCTCATAAAGGTTTCTCCGATAAGCACGGCATCCACGCCGATCGAAGAAAGATATTTTACGTCATCTGCCGTTTTTATGCCGCTTTCGGACACGATCGTAACATGATTGGGAATATTCCGAATAAGACGTTCTGTTGTCTTAAGATCGACGCTGAAATCTTTTAAATTTCTGTTGTTTATGCCTATGATCTCACATCCGCAATCAAGTGCCGTTTCAAGTTCTTTTTCATCGTGCACTTCAACGAGGCAATCAAGTTCTGAAGACTTTGCAAGTTCGTTGAATTTTTTGAGTTTGTTTTGAAGAATTGCGACTATGAGCAGAACGGCATCCGCACCGAGAAGTTTGGATTCCGTTATTTGATACTCATCGACGATGAAATCTTTTCGTAGAACCGGCTTTTTTGTTTCATCTCTGACTAATTTCAGATATTCGTCTTTTCCTTTGAAATATTTGTCTTCGGTCAAAACCGAGATCGCATCGATATTCGCCGAATCGTAAATTTGCGCCTGTTTTTTCGGAGAGAAATCATTTTGTATTATGCCCTTCGATGGAGAGGCCTTTTTTATTTCCGCGATTATGGAGATACGATCTTTTGAAAGGACACCTTTGAAATCTCTTTTTTCAATTTTTAATGATGCTTTTATCGGTTCAAGTGGTTGTTGCTTTTTCTGCAACTCGACTTTTGAAAGTTTGTATCTTACTATTTCATCGAGTATCATAATCTCACCTTTCCGAATTTCACTATCTGATCAAGTTTTTCAAGTGCCAATCCGGAGTCCAAAATCGATTTTGCCGCTGAAATTCCTGCTTTCAAATTTTTGACAGTCTTTCCAACGTAAAGTGCCGCTGCGGCGTTTAGGACAACGATGTCCCTTTTCGGGCCTTTTTTGCCTTCAAAGATCTCTTTTATTATCATGGCATTTATCTGTGGATCACCGCCTGCTATTTCGCCTAAATTTGCATATGGAATGCCAAAATCATGAGGATCGATGATGTAATCCATGATTTTTTCATCTTTGACTTCGCTTACGAAGGTGCGTGATGTCGTCGTTATCTCATCAAGACCATCTTCTCCGTGAACCACCATCGCCCTTTCGCATCCGAGTTTCAAAAGTACCTTTGCAAGCGGATGGACAAGATTTCGATCGTAAACGCCCAAAAGTTGTCCTTTCACAAAGGCCGGATTTGTTATGGGACCAAGCACGTTGAACACGGTTCTTACGCCGAGTTCTCTTCTTATATCGGCAACGTATTTCATCGCAGTATGATACTTTTGAGCAAATAAAAATCCGAAACCTACGTTTTCTATTTCCGTTTTTACCATTTGCGGATCCATTTCTATTTCAACGTCGAGTGCTCTTAAAACGTCCGCACTGCCGCTTCTGCTTGATGATGCTCTGTTTCCGTGCTTCGCGACCTTGACGTCACCTGCCGCGGCTATTATCGCAACGGCAGTTGAAATGTTAAATGTTTTGCCACCGTCTCCGCCGGTTCCGCATGTGTCTATGGCATATTCAGGATCGATGTTCAATCTGTTTGCTTTTTCTCTCATGGATTCCGCAAAGCCTGTTATTTCGTCAACGGTTTCACCTTTCATCCTGAGTGCAACGAGAAAGGCACCTATCTGTGATGGCTGAGAATTTCCGCTCATTATTTCGTCCATGCTTTGTTTGGCCTCTTTTTGGGAAAGGTCTTCTCCCAGGACAATTTTAGAAATGGCTTCTTTAATCACCATGATCCCTCCAATCTCTTTAAAATAAAAAATCGGGGATCTTTTTGTAAGATCCCCGATGCCAGATACTTTTTATGGCAAAAAAGTACCATCACCCTTAGCATCGGGTGCGGTACCACCACCAATTGTTATTTTCAGAGATGACGCTTAAAGAAAAATCCATCATTTTACCACCTTGCGAAAAATATACCACAAAAAAGATAAGATGTCAACCTCTTATAAAAAATCTAATCAAAGTATCTAAAACTTTTTAGGCGATCACAAATCGTATTCTTTGGCACAGTATCATGAAAGGTGACATACTCCCCCCACTTATAGAAATGGGAGAATTCTTGCTTAAAAGGACTTAAAACACTAAAATTCGTAGTAAAAGCCAAAATTAGCTCCCACATCAAATAATCCTATGCTTGTAAGAGAAGTGTCTATGTAAAGCGTTTGTTTAAATAAAAGTGGTATATTTTGTATCTTCCAGTGCTCAACAAGCGATCCCCCAACTCCAAATCCAAAAGTTGTAACGTAACCACTTGCAAGATAAAATACTGATCACCGCCCGTATGATTCAACTTGTGATATATTTGCATTCAGCAACACATCCCAGACGTACATCTTCTCGC
>NZ_JBMFWB010000031.1:0-10822 GCF_049965695.1 Athalassotoga sp.
TCACGCCTGCGTTGTTTATCCATATATCTATCTTTTTCCATTTTTTAGCGGATTCATTCCATAGATTTTCTATTGAATCAATCTTTCTGACATCGCATTGGACGTAAAAAGTTTGATCTTTGTAAAGTTCCATAAGCGATTTCAAATTTTCATTAGGGGCTTCTCCTCTTCCAGAAAATGTCACGTTGCATCCTGCATTCAAAAATTCTTTACCCATGCAAAAGCCTAATCCTCGTGTGCTGCCCGTTATGACAACATTTTTCATAAATCCACTCCTTTCGAAAATCAAAACATTTGATTCATTTTAATTTCGCGATTCAATTTTCATTTTTTAAGAATTAAAAGGTATCAATTTTAGTTTGAAAAAATGTCTTACGAAGAATTTTAAATTTTAGGTAATTGAGTATACCATAAAAGATATGCATAAATTATGATTTGCAACCCGATTCCGTTCATTTTTTATTTTTGCCATCAAAAGTGGTAAAATTTCTTATGCATTGACAAATTAAATCGTAAAGATTGGAAATAGGTGATCATAAATTTGGATAACACGTTGTTTTATTTAGCCCTTTTTGTTTTGCTGATCATTTCAGTCATCGTCCTTTCAATCGTTGTCGCTAATTCTTTCAGAAAATCAAGATCTCTGAGGAAAATAAGAGATTGGTTTGACAAAATACCCGGAAATGGCGATGGAACTCAATTTGAAGATTTTCTTGAAGTTTTTTTATCAAAAAGCGGATGGAAGGTTGAAAAACCTACTAATTCAACCAACACAGCCGATTTTGGCGTGGATCTCATACTTGATGGTAAGATAGCCGTACAGGCCAAAAATTATTCCAAAGACATCTCAAACGATGCCGTTCAGCAAATTTTTGCGGGTAAAGAATACTGGAAAAACAATGGATTTCCCCGTTTGAGATACGCAGTCGTTATTTCAACATCTTCTTTCACAAAAGCGGCCATAAAACAGGCAAAAGCAACGGGAGTGATCTTAAAAGATGGAGATGATATAAAAGAGGCTTTAAATAGAGGTCTGTCTAAAAATTGGATCTTCAAAATGAAGGAGGATTTATGAGGGCTTTCGCAATTTTTTTGGTAATTGTCGGATTGTTCCTGTTTTTATCGATAATAGGACTTTTCAGCATCAATTTTCGTTTTGTCGTTGAAATAATCTTCGCTATTTTCTTTGCGATAGAAGGAATAAGGGAAATAGTAAAAAGAAATCTTATAGGCATAGGGGGTTTGATCTTTTCCGCTTTCCTTTTCACAAGTACTTTTGAACTTTTCGGTTATAGATTTTCTCTTAATCAAACATTTGTAGCACTTGTCGCTTCTTACCTTATAGGAATAGGAATACATATATTGCTTAGAAAGACTATAAGTCCTCGTTTTTGGGAAAAATGGTGAATTGGAGGTGTTTCAAGTGAAAAGGTATTTTTTGTTCCTATCTGTTTTGATCCTTATCACTTTGACTTTTACCGTCGCCTTTTCCGCTTACGCTTCACTCTCTGCCGGTAAAACAGCGGCCGATTTTGACGCAAAGACAGTACTTATAATTCATTACCACAGGTATGACGGAAATTACTCCGGATGGAATTTGTGGGTGTGGCCTTACAGGCCGGAAAGTTTGGCCGGAGCGGCATATCAATTTACGGGAGAGGACAGTTACGGGCCTTACGCGATAATAAAATTCGATCAAAAGTACACCCAACTTGGTTTCATAGTAAGGCTAAATGACTGGCAGGCAAAGGACGTTTCGGAAGACAGACACGTTGTCATACCTTCATCCGGTGTGGCCGAAATTTGGGTTTTGGAGGGACAATATGAATGGTACACAAATCCTAACGACATTGACATATCACCGAGAGCCATGGGCGCCTTTTTAAATTCTTTGAACAAGGTGGATCTTTACCTTACAAATCCAATAGAAACAAAGGATTGGAAAGATACGGTATCTTTTACCGTTGACGGCAAAGATTGGCCGATATCAGATGTTGAACCTGCCATTGCAGGATCGCTGTCCAAAACCTCTTACATCGAGATAACCTTGAAAGCACCGCTTTCAACCTACGATGTTGCAAAACCTATGGTCGTTGAAATAAAAGGGTTCCAACCTGCCACCGTCTACGCTTACAAAGCGTTAAACGATCCTCAATTTTATTACTCAGGCCAGTTAGGCCCGATTTACACACCGGCCGAGACAACATTCAAGGTATGGTCTCCGGTCTCACAATGGGCAAAGGTTTTGCTTTACAAAACGGCCGATGCAACGGTGCCATACGCAACTTACGATATGTCAAGGGATGCAAAGGGAGTCTGGAGTGCCGAGGTTAAAGGAGATCTAAACGGCGTATATTACCTTTACGAATTCTATTCATACAATGAGGAAAGGATAACGCCCGACATAAATTGCTACGCGGCAGACATGTACAACAGAAAATCAATGGTCGTGAATTTGGCGGACACAAATCCACCGGATTGGTCAAAAGATCTTTCTCCATCTCTTGCCCATAGAGTTAATGCCATAATATACGAAGTGGATGTTAGAGATTTTTCAATCGATCCAAACTCCGGAGTTCCGGCTCAATACCGCGGCAAATATCTTGCCTTCACGGCGACGGGCACGACCTACAACGGAATACCAACCGGAATAGATCATCTTAAAGCACTTGGCATAACGGATGTCCAGATAATGCCAATACAGGATTTCTGGAATGAGCCCTTCGATCAATACAACTGGGGATACATAACCTACCTTTTCAACGTGCCGGAGGCTCAATATTCAACGGATCCTCAAAATCCAATGATCACGATAGAACAGGTCAAAGAGATGATCCAGTCTCTTCATGAAAACGGAATCGGGGTTATCATGGACGTCGTTTACAATCACACGTCAGGAGTGGGCAAAAATTCTCCATTCGATCAAACCGTGCCTTACTATTACTACAGGGTAGACGAAAAGGGGGCGTACCTTAACCAGTCAGGCGTAGGAAATACGATAGCGACCGAAAATACGATGGCAAGACAGTACATAATCGATTCTTTGAAATACTGGGTAAAGGAATACCACGTCAACGGATTCAGGTTTGATCTGCTTGGCCTTTTTGACAAACAAACCGTTAAAGACATAGTCGATCAATTGCATGCCATCGATCCACAGATTTTGCTTTACGGTGAGCCGTGGGGCGGATGGGGAGTTACTCCTCTCTTTGGAAAGGGAGATCAAAAGGGCATGAAAATAGCCGTCTTCAACGATGATCTCAGAGACGCGATAATTGGAAGCGTTTTTGACATAACGGCAAAAGGATTCATAGAGGGCGCAAACAAAGATATACTCGTTCAGCGCGGTGTCGTTGGCGAGATTCCTTATTCTCAGGTCATATCCGGCTTTACACAGGAGCCTGGAGAGACTATAAATTACGTCACATGCCATGACAATTACACGTTATGGGACAAGATAAGCGGTGCCGCAACAAACTGGACTGTCGAGCAAAAGGAAGCCGCGGATAAGCTTGCAAACGGGATAATCCTGACATCTCAGGGAATTCCTTTCATAGCGGGTGGCGCGGAATTTGCACGCACAAAGGAAGGAAACGGAAACAGTTACGATGCGGGAGATGCGGTCAACGAATTCGACTGGGCAAGGCTTGAAATCTTCCAATCACTTGATAAATATTATCAAGGGCTGATAGAATTAAGAAAGGCACATCCTGCGTTTAGAATGTACACAGCCGATCAGATAAAATCGTCTATAACGTTCTTCCCGACGCAATATAAACAAGTAACTCAATACCTCAGAATGCCTTTGGCATTTGTCGCTTACGAAATTCACGGAAGTCCAAACGGAGATACGTGGAAGAACATAATCGTCGTATACAACGGAGAAAACCAAAGTGTCAAATTCACATTGCCGGAAGGTCAGTGGGATCTCGTTGTCAATCAAGATCAGGCAGGAGTGGATACGATAAGCGTGCTTTCGGGAGAGATAGAAATTCCATCAACTTCTATGTACATTTTGCATCAATGATGAAGATAATAATAATTTTTAAAGAATTTTTTGCAAACGCGTCATATAAGTATGTTATACTTCTAATAGTTAACGTCACCGTCTGAGTGCTTCCTCCTCACCACCGCCCAAAAGAACGGGCGGTTTTTTTATGCGACAATTCTCAATATGACAAAAATGACTCAACTTTTTTAATCCAAAGATTCGCTTTTTCGTAAAAAGCCGCATGCCCTGTTTTATGGAGTACGACAAGCGATGAGTGAGGGATCTTTTCCGCCATTTTTTTCATTTCACTTTTTGGCGTTACGATGTCTTCGTCAGCACATATCAAAAGCGTGGGTACGGTTATCTTTTTTATTTCTTCCGAAAGGTCGAAATAATTTCCCGATCGACTCAGCCTTATGAAACCTTCAAGCCATTTTTTGTCTGTGGCTTTTGAGGCATTCGTTATTCTTTCGTTTATCCAACTCTCATTTGAATTGTAAAAAGTCCGCGAGTATATCGCAGGAAAAGAGATCTTGAAAAGCAATTCAGGGTTGCCGGTTGCGGCTGCCATCTCCCAACTTCTTCCAAGTTCCCTTAAATAATTGTCAACTTTATCAACAGCATTTGAAAGTACCAATTTGTAAACACGCCGTGGATGTGAAATGATGAAATGTTCGGCAACGTGTGCACCGTAAGAAACGCCCACGATGTGCGCTTTTTTTATCTTAAGATGATCCATCAAATTGAGAAGATCTATCGATCTTTCCAATACGTCATAATCTTTTGTCATTCTCGAAGATCTGCCCTGATCTTTGAAGTCGAAAGTTATGACATCGAAATGTTCTTTTAATTTGTCAACGTGATACGCCCAACTACCTGCCGACATCATTATGCCGTTAAGCAGTATAAGAGGCTCTCCATTCCCGACCCTTTCATAGTAAATTTGAGAATCAAAGTAAGGCATCTTTGAATTTCACCAGTATTTCAACGAATTTTTTGGGGTTTTCAACGATAACGCTGTGGCCGATGCCATCAAGCACTTCAAATTGGCAGTTCGGAATCATCTTTGCCATTTTTTCGAGACTGTTTTTTGGAACTATCGGATCCAAACTTCCCCACAGGACTTTGACCGGTATTTTTATATCCTTCAGATTTTGGGAGTAATCGTACCTTTCAAGCGCACGCGCATTCCCGCTGAAGGCTTTTGGACTCATTTTCAACGCATCATTAACGAATGCTTTTGCCTTCTCTTTTCTCGTCGGCATGGTATTTGCAAGGGAAAACTCAAGCAATTCGGGATGATCTTTGAAACTTTCAAGTATAGGATAAAGGTTTTCGGCCGTCTTTAAGCCATCGGCCGGAGCGGGATCGACAAGAATCAATCCGGAAAATGCATCATGATCTACGACACATTTCAAAGTCACGGCACCGCCAAGTGAATGGCCTACAAGGATCGGTCTTGAAATTTTGAGCGATTCGATGAATTTCGATAGATAATCTGCGTATACTTCTATCGAAATGGAATCTATCCTATCTGAATTTCCAAAGTTGGGCAGATCGAGCGCATACGTCTTTATCCCGTCGATCTTCATAACCTCTTCGAACCATTTCGATGATGCAAAATTTCCGTGGACATAAACAACAGGCATTCCATCGCCATTTGCTTCGTAAAAAATTCTTACATTTTCGATTTGAACAAACATTTCAACCCTCCCGCATTCTTCTATCCATCAATTAGCGCGTAGCACGTAGTAAAAACAGAGATTAGAGATCAGACATTAGAGAAATTTGTGACGCATGATACATTTTTTATCCCGTCATCCCGCACTTGATGCGGGATCGCATTTTCATGTAAGTTTTAAAGGCGATCCCTGATGAACTCAGGGATGACAAACGAACTTTGACTACTCACTCTTCACCGATCACTGCTCACCGGCGCCATTGGCCATAAGCCATATGCCAATCCATTCCTTAGTGTCCAGATTGAGAGAATATACTTAAATCACTTTTTTCTTGAAAAGATCCCTGATTTTAAAGATCTGTAAAAGCCCTTTTGGTAAAAACAAAAGGATCACTATAAGTGCAACGCCTTGAATTATAGTTATTGAGATGTTGTATCCCGAAAGTAAAAACGGTAATCCCACAAAGAAGGCCGCACCTATCATAACACCCATCACGCTTCCCGCACCACCGACTATGACCATCGCAAGCAGATCAAGTGAAAGTGTCAGATCGAACTGTGATGGAGATATAAATCCTATTGCCGATGCGTAAAGGCTACCTGCAAGACCGGTTAAAGCCGCACTTGCTGCAAAGGCTGCGAGTTTGTATTTGAGCAAATTAACCCCGAAAGCCCTTGCCGCTATCTCGCTGTCTCTCATCGCAAAGAGCGCAAGTCCGCTTTTTGAAAATGAAATTCTTGAAAGCACAATGAAAATCAAAAAGATGATCGTTAGCACCACGTAATACTGATAGACCGGATTGGAGGCTTTAAAGATCCAAAAAGATGGCACAGGTATGTTTCTTATGCCGTTGTAACCTCCCGTTATTTGAAATACGCCTATGACCTGCTGAACGGCTATGCCGAAGGCCATCGTGACGACCGCAAGGTAAAAACCGGAAACTCTGAGAGCGGGAAGGCCTACCACGATGCCTATTATCATGGCAAAAAGGCCGGAGATCAAAAAAGCGATCAAAAATGGAACGTGAAAATTCACGACTAAAATTGCCGATGTGTAGGCACCGACGGCAAAGAATGCAGCATTTCCTATCGAGATCTGGCCTGCCCATGTTGTCAGTACATCCATGCCTATGGCCGCTATTGTGTATATGCCTATCAAGACGAAGATGGACAGCAAAAAAGGATATCCCAAAAACGGTAAAGGAACAAGCACAAAAGGTATAAACCATAGGTGTTTTTTCATCAAACTCTCCTCGCTTTTGCGCTTCCTAACAATCCTTCGGGCTTTACGATAAGAATGGCGACTATTATCGCAAGTGAAAAGGTCGTCTTGAGGTTTGTGGATATGTAAGTACCCACAAGGTTCTCAATGATGCCTATCGATATACCGCCTATTATCGAGCCGGGGATGCTTTCAAATCCACCAAGGACTGCGGCGGTAAAGCCCATTATTTGAAGGCTTAGCATCATGTCTGGATAAACAAAGGTCTGCGGAGCGACGAGTAATGCCGCAAGCGCACCTATCGATCCGGAAATGATCCACGAAATCGACATCATAAGGCTTGAATTTATACCCATCAACTTCGCGATCTCCTCATTTTGTGCCACTGCTCTCATGGCTTTTCCCTGAAATGTAAGGTTCAAATACAAAATAAGTGCGATTATGACGGCCGTCACAACTCCCAAAATCAAAAGGTTTTGCTGCGGTATGACTATGATGCCGCCTTCGAATCTCAATATCAAAGGAAGACCGTTTAAAAGATTTGGTATTTGCTGGTAATTGTTTCCCCATATTTGAAGAGCCACACCTTCAAGTACCAAAAGCAGACCCAGTGTTATTATCACCATGGAGGCCGGAGAGATGTTTCTGACAGGCCTTAAAAGCCCACGCTCAACGGCGTAACCGACAAAAGCGCCAAACGCAATGGCAATAAAAAATGATAAAATGTAATTCATACCCATCATGGAAAAAAACGTAAAGAAGATGTAAGCCGAGATCATTCCCATATAACCGTAAGCGAAATTCATAACTCCGGTCACCTTGTATGCTATGACAAGTCCAAGTGCCACTATCGCGTAAAGAGAGCCCGTTATTATGCCGGCAATTATTTGTTGAAATACCATTTCACACCCCTAAGTATTTCATTTTTAAAGTTTGAAAATCCACATCTTTTGTATTTCCCGAAATCGCGAACTTTCCGTTTTGCATGACGTAGATCCTGTTGGATATTTCCATCGCTATCATGGCATTTTGCTCTACAAGCAATATCGCCGTACCCGATTTGTTTATCGTTTTGAGCGAATCAAAGATGAAATCGACTAATTTCGGTGAAAGACCCAAAGAAGGCTCATCCAACATCAAAAGTTTGGGATCATTCATCAAAGCGCGTCCTATCGCGAGCATCTGCTGCTCTCCTCCGGAAAGTGTTCCTGCAAGTTGCCGCTTTCTCTCTTCCAATCTTTGAAAAAGCGCGTAAACTTTTTTGATATTTTCCTTTATCAAATTTTTGTTTTTCCTTATCGTGTATGCACCTAACAAAAGGTTGTCCTCGACACTTAAATCCGGAAAGATGCCTCTTCTTTCGGGACAGAGTGTAAGGCCCAAATACGGTATTCTGTAAGGTTCCGTTCTCGATATGTCTTTCGATATAAATGTTATCCTGCCTTCGTGTGGAATTAAACCTGCAAGCGATTTCAAAGTCGAACTCTTTCCGGCACCGTTTGCACCGAGTATCGAAACCACTTCTTGATTACCGACGAAAAAGTTTGTCCCTCTTACGGCTTCTATCGGGCCGTATTTAACGGTAAGATTTTCAACTTCGAGAATACGATCTGTCGCCAAGATAGGCTTCGGCCACCTTTCTGTTCTGAATTATTTCGGATGGACTTCCCTCGGCTATTTTTTCGCCGAAATTCATGACGGTTATTTTGTCTGAGACAGACATGACGATTTTCATGTCATGCTCTATCATGAGGATCGTGAGCGCGTAAAAGCCTTTTATTCTCAAAATTTCTTCTTTGAGTTTTTCGGATTCCTGATCGTTTAAACCCGCAAAAGGCTCATCTAAAATGAGTAATTTTGGCTTTGATATGACGGCCCGTCCTATCTCGACAAGTTTTTGCGTACCGTACGGTAGCGATGAAACGGACATGTTTAAATATCTTTTTATGTCAAGCATTTCCGAAATCTCCGCTACGTTTTGAAAGATCCTTGACTGTTCAGATTTGTAAGATTTCGTGCCGAAAATCTCGTCAAAGAAATTGTAATTTATCGTATGATGGGCACCGATGAAAAGGTTACCTGTAACGTTTAAATTCTTGAAAAGTTCAAGGTTCTGGAAAGTTCTTGCCACGCCGGCATTTATTATCCTGTGAGCCGGCATCTTCAACAGATCGATACCTTCAAAAAGGGCTGTGCCAGTTGATGGCACAACCCGTGTTAAGGCATTTACAACTGTGGTCTTTCCTGCTCCGTTTGGCCCTATCAAAGAATGAAAACTTCCTTTTTCGACATCCATTGAAAAATTGTTGACCGCTATCAATCCCTTGAATTTTACCGAAAGCGCTTTTATCGATAGAATCATTTCAAAGTTATCCACCCTGATATAGGTACAAAAGTGCCATTCTCTATCTTCATGAAATACATGGAGGTCTTTCCTTCCCTGTCTGTGGGTGTGAAGGTTATGTCCTGTGAAAGAATTCCATTCCAATTGTCAAAAGTATCGAGTGCATTTACAAGTCCGTCTCTTGTGGGATTCGGACCGGCGAGTTCAAGCGCGTGCGAAAAGACTTCTGCGGCTATAAAGCCTGCAGCCGCGTAAGAACTTGGGATCTCGTTTGGATACGATTTTTGGTATATTTTGAGATATTGATCGAATTTTGCCGTAAAATCTGGATTGTCTTTCGTCGGTATCGGCACCCATCCAGTCAGAATAACGCCTTCGACGGCCTTGCCTCCAAGTTGTATGAATGCCGGATCGGCATTCGGATATATCGTCACGATCGGTATGTTCATGCCATACTGCTTTATCTGTGTTACTATTCTTATCGTATCCGTGATAAGGCCTGCGATAACCAAAGAATCCGGATTTGCGGACATGAGTTTGATTATATCCGAACTGAAATCGGCGCTCGATGGATTGTATGCTATCGTTATGTACGGTTTCATGTTGAAATCGGCAAGTTGCTTTTGAATGCCGTCGAGTTCCTGCTGGCCTATATCGTTGTTCATGTACATGACCGCTATCTTCGACTTATGCTCATTTTGCACAAGAAATCTCGCTATCAAATGTCCTTCTAAATCGTAGTTTGGCTGAACCGGAAATACGTACTCTTTTGGAGGATTCGATAACTGTGGCGCACCGCTTCCCTGATAAACGAATGGCACACCGTTATCGTTAAGATAGCCCATCACGGCAAGACATCCGGGTGTCCCGAGACCACCAACGACCGCAAAGACATGGTCCTGCTCGACCATTCTTTTCACATCGGTAACGGTTAAGGCCGGATTGAGTTGATCATCGTAGACCAAAAGATCGATCTTTCTTCCGTTGATGCCACCCTGATCGTTTATCCAGTTGAAGTAGGCTTTCATGCCTTTGAGCATACCCTGTCCGATTATGGCGTAAGGTCCCGACAATGCCTGAAATGTTCCTATAACGACCTTATCGGGGTAAACTCCAAAAGATGATGAGTCTGCTGCGAAGGCAAAAGTCAGAAACAAACCCAAAATCACCGAAAAAACAAAAAATTTCTTCATACCACAATCCCCTTTCAAAATCAAACTTTTTTTATCACAACGGCAGTACCCATTCCACCGCCTATGCAAAGTGTTGCAAGACCGATTTCGGTCTTTTTCTTCATCATTTCGTACAAGAGCGTCACGGTTATTCTGTTTCCAGAGCACCCTATCGGATGGCCGAGTGCTATTGCACCGCCGTTCAAATTCGTCTTTTCGAGTATGTGATCCTTTGAAACTCCGTACTTTTCTGTCCATTGTCTTATAACGCCTAATGTCTGGACGGCGAAGGCCTCATTGCCTTCTATCAGTTCGACGTCGTTAAAAGAAAGATGCGCCATTTTCAAAGCATTTTCTGTTGCCGGTACGGGACCCAGCCCCATAACGATGGGATCGACTCCGCCCTGACCCC
>NZ_JBMFWB010000032.1:0-10742 GCF_049965695.1 Athalassotoga sp.
GAACAGTCGCATATTTCCCAAAATCCGGAACTTTTTTCACACGTTGAGGAATCTCGTCATCTTTCCTCGAGATCCCCACCTTTACCCCATGAGTTCGAGTGCCAGTTCTTTGTTGGCCAGTCACCTGCATTGTCACATTAGTATCTTTCCGGCATATCCAAAAAGTTCTTCCATAAGATCATCTCCAATGTTTTTTAGACAAACCTTTCTCGAAGTACTGTTTTGTTTCGCAAGTCAGTTCAATTTTGAACTTCTTTGCTATTCCTCAATTCTTTTTTGAATCTCACTCCACAACAACCTACCACGCAGTATAAAAGTTTCAGACTGAAAATATCGGGAAATCTATATAACTGTAAATTCTTTTTTGAAGTTAGATAAAACTTCATGTCCATTTTCGGTAAGCAAAACGTCATCTTCTATTCTTATGCCAAACTCACCTGGAATGTAAACACCGGGTTCAAAGGTTACAACTGCCATATCATTTATGGGTTTATCATACCATTCACTAAGAAATGGATATTCATGAACATCCATCCCAAGACCATGGCCGAGACCACCACCAAAATATCCATCAAGTTGCTTTTCTTTGAGAAAATTACGTGCAACACCGTCTATTTCTTTACCAGTCATTCCTGATTTTGCGCTTTCTATCGCTTTAAGTTGAGCACCAAGCACTGCCAAATAGGCATCCAAAGCCTTTTGCGGCACTTTGCTTATCCCAAAAGTCCTTGTTATATCACTGCAATATCCATCCACGAGTGCACCGAAATCAACGACCACCATCTCTCCTTTTTCCATCTTCTTATCCGACGCAAGACCATGTGGAAGAGCACCTCTGTATCCAGAGGCTATGATCGTATCAAAAGACGGTTTTTGTGCACCATGCATTTCCATCTCGTAGCCGAGTAACGAAGAAAATTCCTTTTCCGTCATTCCAACATGAAATTTCTCGAGAGTCTTTTTAAGGGCATTTTGTGCAACTTCTATGGCCCTTTTTATCTTGTCAACTTCTTCTCGATCTTTTACCGCTCGAATGGCGTAAAGATCTTCTTCGACATTCTGGAGTTGCAGATCATTTGACATATCCGCATACCACGAATGAAAAAATTTACCATTTTCTATCCCAACAATTTTCCCTTTGAGAATTTCCAAGGCTTTTTTAGTCAAATTAGAGGAATTCCCAACTTTGACTATTTCACAGTCCGATTCCTGAGCAGCCTGCGTGTAAAATCTTGAATCAACAAGCAAGTATCTTTCTTTTTCCCCCACTATCACACAACCTGTGTCTCCTGTGAATCCACTTAAATACCTTACCGTCGTGTTTGACCTTTCAAAGGTTATGGAAAGAAAATAATCTATTCCTTTATCTTTAAGTTTGCGGTAAAGTTTTGAACTTCTTTCTTTCGTAGACATTTAAATCCTCCTCCAATCATTTTTAAATTGAGTCAATTCAATTTTGAACTTCTTTGCTATTCCTCAATTCTTTTTTTACTCTCCCTTTACAACAATTTGCCAATCAAAATGTATTTATTAAAAATTCAAAGTTATCAAATGAGAACTAAAATGGATGTTTTCTTTCAATCTTAAATACATAAGCATGATCACAGGGCCTCTTTTCAGGAGTCTGGATTTTAAGATCTTCTTTTGTCATCTTCCAAGATAGTGTTTTGTCCACTCCTAACATCTTTATAGACTTAATTTCTGACTCATAGAATTTTTCCGCTACAATTTTAATAGTTAATTCTTTACCAGGCCACCCTAAACAAATAGCATAAAGATTGTTATCCTTACTTGTAAAACGTATATCTTCCCCTGTATATCTAATTTTCTCGTCCTCATTGAACTCTCCCGATTTCGTTATATTATGTGGTCCTTCTCCATATGTCAGCCAAGGAGTAGTCCCATAGATGGCTTCCCCATTCATTTTTAGCCATTTTCCTATCTCTAAAAGGATATCTACCGCTTCTTCTGGGATTTCGCCATTAGGCTTTGGCCCTACATTGAGAAGAAGCAATCCATTTTTACTTACATTGTCAATAAGGTAATGTATTAATTCAGTGGCGGTTTTATATTTTGTGTTCTTTAAATAACCCCATCCATGACCATCGTCTACTGTAGTGTCTGTAATCCATGTATGGTAAGTTAATTCATTAAAACGTCCTAATTCTAGATCTACCACGGCAGAGCCAGGTACAAGTTCATGACTTTTATATGTTACTACTACTTCTTTCCCCCATTCTTTTCCCATGTTATAGTAATAAGCCAGAAATTCTCTTCTATAATGTTCTTGTATAAAATCAATTCCATTATCAAACCAAAGCATATCTGGTTGATAATTATCTATAACTTCGTAAATTTTAGCTAACCATTTGTCAAGGAATTCCTTAGTAGGTTTATCCTGCAAAGGCCATTGTTCATATTTTAGACCTTTACCTTTGATTTCAGGCATTTTCTCAGCCAAATCAAGATTATGTAGAGGACCATATAATCCACTATACATAGGATCAGCAGTGTCATATTCTTTTTCCCAGTGAGGGAAAAACCACCAATTTTCCGCATGATGAAGGGCTACAATAAATTTCATATTCTGGCTTTTAATAGACTTTTCTAATTCTCCTACTACATCTTTCTTAGGACCCATTCTTGCGGCATTCCAATCATTGACACGACTATTCCACATGCTAAATCCATCATGATGTTCACCTACAGGACCGGCAAATTTAGCTCCAGCGTTTTTAAAGAGATCAGCCCATTTATCTGGATCAAATCTTTCTCCTGTGAACATCGGGATAAAGTCCTTGTATCCAAATTTTGATGGATGTCCATAATTTCTTATATGATATTCATATTGAGGAGTTTCTTCTCGATACATGTTATATGGATACCAGCTACCATTTGGGCCAAAAGCTGGCACAGAATATATTCCCCAATGAGTATATATTCCGAATTTTGCATCTTGAAACCACTTTGGAACCTTATGTTCTCTTACAGAATTCCATGTTGATTCAAATTTCATTTCATACCCATCTTTCCTTATAAAATGTTAACAAATCAGATATTGTGAACTATTCATAATCTTTTATGAATACAAGATATGCAAGATATGCCTGGTAAAGATCGGCCTTTGACACTATTTCAAAGGGTGAATGCATTCCAAGCAATGTAGGTCCGACATCAACAACATGCATGCCGTACTCCGCAAAGAACAAGGCTACAGTACCTCCACCTCCTACATCGACCTTTCCGAGTTCTCCGGTTTGCCAGACGACTTTGTTATCGTTAAACATTTTCCTTATCTTTGCAACGAATTCGGCATCAGCATCATTTGAACCGACTTTACCACGGGTGCCAGTGTATTTTGTAATAACCACACCTTTCCTGAGAAAGGCAGAATTGTTTGCTTCAAACACATCTTTGAATGTTTATTCAAGATGGTGGATCAGTTTCTGTGGGCGGCGCGGATCAATTTTATCTTGCCAAATACAATTAGAAAAAGTCAAATAATCTTTATTTTGTAATGTTTCCAAGTAATATGGTTATAAAAATACAGCACACGCAAAATACACCATTGAGCAAGAAACCCCCACTTCTATAAGTGGTGGGGGTATGTCATTTTTGACTGATTATCTTTTTTTCTAAGTCTGACACTATTTCCATTACATCTTCGGCTCTTTGTGCAATCTTAACCTCGACAATTTTATTTTCATCGAGATATTTTCCATCAACAAGGTCATTTATCATTCTGTCGGTCCAGCCGCCGGTTCCTGCCATCAAAATTATGGGTATTTTCTTTAAGTAAGCGGCAAACAACTCAAGGGCTGTACCCGATCTTCCGCCTATACTTATCACGGCATCCGCGTTGTACATCATGAAGACGGAACTTATGGAGGCATCGAATCCCATTTCTATTTCAATCGTCAAATAGTCGTTGCCTTTTTCATGGCCCGAAAGCATACCAACGACTATACCTCCGGCCTTTTTTGCACCACGAGAGACTGCCTCCATAACTCCACCCGTACCACCATTCACGATCACATGGCCATGTTTTGCTATTTCATAACCTATATCTTCACACAGATCATTCAAAGTCGATTTATCGAGATGCCCCGAATGCCCTATAACGGCTACTTTCATTCTTCACCATCCTGTCATTTTTGATAAAATGTGTTTTCAGCCTGTTCTGCCTGTTGCTGTGCCCAGATTAAAGCCTCTTGAGGACTTTTGTAAGCATTCATGACATCTTCAAAAGCAGTTCCGATGGCACTGTCAAGAGAAGTCCACCATGGCAAATTTTGAGCATATGACATGGCGTTGTCAAGACCGGATGTTATCGCAGAAACACCATACTGACTTTGATTGACATAATTTCCCCACTCCGGCAAAGTCGGTACTTTAACGTTTAAAGGAGAATAATTCGTATGAATTGCCCAGTACATTTGGATACTTGGCGACAGCAAAAATTTCGTATATTCCCAGGCTGCTTCTTGTTCCGCTTTTGAAGAGGTGTTGAAGATCAAAAGTAATTCACCGGCAAGCACGGGCGATATCTTACCCGCCGGGCCAACCGGGATAGGAGCCATTTTTATTCCATCTGATTGACCTGCTATATCTGAAAGATCAAAGGGTAAATTTGCCGCTCCGCCTATTATCATCGCGACGGAAGAGGTGGTGAGTTCGTTGTCGAAATATCCTTGCTTTGTGTATGCATATCCATTTTTAACAAGATCAAGTAAAAAATTCATCGCTCTTAAGTTTGCGGTTGAATCTATCGTTATCTTTCCGTTTCTCATGTATTCTCCGCCACCGAATTGTTTTGCTATAACGGTGAATATCCATGATTGATCTCTGAATCCAAGTCCATACCTTACGACTTTGCCATTTTCCTTTACCGTTAAAATTTTTGCATCCGCGGCAAGTTCATCCAGCGTCGTTGGAGGATTTAGCCCTGCTTCCTGAAACATGAGAGGTCTGTAAAAAAGCAGATAAGATTGCTGGTTAAAAGGTAAGCCGTAAATTCTTGAATTTATTTTTCCTATGTCAAGGACGGCAGGATATATTTCACTCGCGACACTGTTGAAATCGCTGAATTCATCCATTGGTACGACCACTCCCTTTGAAACAAGGGCTGCGGCCCATGTCGGATAAGCCTGGGCCATTGTTGGAAGCGTTTTGGTTTCTGCGGCAGCAATTAACTTTGAATCGAGATCAGATCCGTTTCCAACGTAAAGCAGATTGACGTGCACCTCGGTGCTTTGTTCGTTGAACATCGCCGTTATTTGATCGAGAGTTGTTCCAAGATTTCCAGACATGCCCTCCCAAAAATTTATTTCTATCTTCTGGGCAAAGGCAATCATCGCTACCAAAGAAATGATCAATATAAAAAGGTAAAAACGTTTCATGGAAAATCTCCTCCTTTATTATTTGATTCCCGATCTGAAAAATCCACTGACAAAATACTTTTGGAAGAAAAGGAATGCTATCACCACAGGTATCATGGTAAAGGTTGCCGCTGCCATCAATTGATTGAAAATGGCACCAGAATTTATTATGAAATTCTGCAAACCTACCGGCAAGGTCCTCATATTGGCGGTATCGGTCATTATCAAAACCCAAAGGAAGGAATTCCAACTGCCTAAAAATGTAAGCAGTGCTCCGGTTATTATGACCGGCATGGATAACGGTACGACTATTGTCCACAAAAATCTCCATGATGATGCACCGTCGATCTTTGCGGCATCGTAAAGATCATTTGGAATCGAATTAAAACTTTGACGCATCAAGAATATGACAAATGCCGTGGCAGACCATGGAATTATAAGCGCATAGTAAGTGTTTATCCACCCAAACGAATGTATTATCAAGTAATCTGCAACAAGCAAAACCTGATAAGGTATCATCATGGTTGCTATTATGGCTATGAAGATCTTATCTCTTCCCGGAAAGGTAAGTTTTGAAAATGCAAAGGCCATCATAACGTCGAAGATGATATTCAGAACTGTCGTTACTACTGCGACAAAGATACTGTTAAAATAGTAAATTCCAAAAGGTGCTGAATTCCATGCGCTAACGTAATTGTCAAAGAAATTGGCAAGTACTTCCCAGAAGTTGTAATTGGCTTTGACGGAAACGCTGTCATTTAAAAACCAAACAAAACTGGTATTTTTAAACGTTATGTATATCTCATCACCAGCAATATAAGCGTTTTCAACGATTGACGGTGCTTTGACTATCTTCAACTGATTTGATTTTGGAATAAATGCAAGTTCTATTGGTTGATCAAATTTCGTTTGCTTTTGTGCTTCATAGAATTGGTCAAAATCAAGGTAAATTTTTATGTCATTCAAATATTTGGATATCTCCGTCTTTGAATTTGAGTTGGTTGTGAGATTCAAAGCGTTTTCGAGAATTTTACTTATCTCTTTTAACTCTGTGCCTGTGAGAGGGCCTATTCCTTTCTTAAAAATGGCAAGTTGATCTTGAAATGAATTCATTCCATCTACGTTCAAAAGATTTGATATGAAATTTATCCTCGAGAAAACAGGATTTGGACCATAAAGAAAAGCATCGTAGAAACTCAATATGTATTCTTGAGGATCGGATGTGTATTGACTGAGATTTGAAATTGATTGTTCAACATCATTGCTTAATGGCGATATAGAAGATATTTGATTGACAACTTTGTTGAAATCAGACGTACTGAATTTTGTCGGATAGGAAGCAAAATTTCCGTTTTTATCAATTATAGAAAGTGTAAGAGTCCCTCTCCTTGGCATTGTTCCTGTACCGCGATATCCGGAAGCACCAAGTATTTGAACTGCAAGAGTATCCGGGCTACCAAGTGCCGTGGTTTGCGTTGTTGAAAGTGAACCAAGAAGTGATTCAAGAGAAAGCGCTGAGGCGTTAACTCCTTGGGCAGCCCTCGTTTTAACCAAATTGGCAACCAAATTTCTTGAAGGCATGGCATTTATTGTGCCCCAACTCGGAGGATAACTCAAAACTTCCGAATTAGTCTTAAAAGAAGTGTCGACCATCCACACAAGAGGACCTATCGCAAAAATTGCAAGAATCACGGCAGCCACATAATAAAAGAAGTAAATTATTTTCTTTTTTTGTTTTTTCATATGTTGTACTCAACTCTCTTTTCAGTCGTTCTAAACTGGATCAAAGTTAACACCATTATAATTCCAAGTAAAACATATGCCGCGGCAGATGCAAGTCCCATTTGCTGTTCGTTGTAGAATGTGTTGTATATGTAAAAGACCATCGTAAGACCGCTGTTTGCGTAAGGACCTGGCAATTGATTGTAAAGCACGTAAACTTGCGTGAAAACCTGAAAAGCATTTATCAAAGAAACCACCATGACAAAAAATGTTATGGGACTGAGCAAAGGCCATGTGATGTACATGAATCTTTGGAATGAATTTGCCCCTTCTATTTCAGCCGCCTCGTAATATTCCTGATCTATGTTTTGAAGTCCGGAAAGAAAGATCAATCCATAATAGCCAAAATATTCCCATATACTCAAGATGGCAACGGTCGGCATGGTTAGGGCAGCACTGTTGAGCCAGTTTATAGGAGGAATCCCAAACCACGAGAGTATGAAATTGAATATCCCGTAATGATAATTGAACAACCATAGCCACAAAAGGCTGACGGCAACGATAGATGCAACGTACGGTGCGAAAAATGCCGTTCTGAAAAAGGATTTAAAAAATGGTAGGTTTTTCATTAGCAATCCGGCCGCAAGGGATATGCCTATCGTAAGCGGAACGTCTATTATGACAAAATAGAAAGTATTCCAAATTGAAGCCACAAATGTGTTATTTTGAGATATGTTAAAAAAAAGCGTGTAAAGATCTATATTCCTATTTCCTATGTAATAGGCAACGATGTAAAATCCAAGAATCGAAAGCAAAAAAAGTATTGTATGCGATTTCAAAAAAGTCATCTTTTTAACAAAATAAAAAGATAAAACTCCAAACGCGATCCACAGAATGGTCATGTAAATGTTGCCACCCCAAAAAGACAGCGCCGGATAAACTAAAGAGATCGCAAGGATGGGAATTACAATCAAAGGTATCACATTTTTTAGCAAACCTTTTCCTTTGCTTTCTATCCATGCAAAAATGGCAATTGAAATCACAAAGGCAAATATAAACCTCACGAGCGAATATTCAAAAGCAGTCGAAAAAGCGTAAGGAAGTTGACCAGTTCTAAAAAGGTAAGCGTAGTTCGAAAGGCCAACAAAAATGGCATGACCAGTACTCGTGGTGGTGTTAAAAAAACTCAGATAAAAAGAATATATGGCTGGCCAATAAGTAAAGAGTATGAAGATCACAAGGGCCGGTATGAGATAAAGATAACCGATTATGTACTTACTTTTTTTATTCAATTCATTCACCACCAAAAAGGTAGGCCGAAAGGCCTACCTTTCATTTTGCATTATAACTTGCGTACGCCTGTTCGGCCTGTTGTTGAGCCCAGTCAAGTGCTTCTTGAGGTGTCATTTTGAAATTCACGGCATTTTGGAAAGCAGTTTGAATCGCATCACTTGCCGTTGTCCACCACGGAAGGTTTGGAGCATAATCAGCGGATTGATCCAGACCAATCATTATGGTGTTTATACCGTTTGTATTTTGAGAAACGAAATTTTGCCACTGACTAAGATCGGCAACCTGTTTAGCAGCCGGTATGTATCCAGTTTGAACTGCCCAGTAAAGTTGAATGGCAGGGCTCAAAAGGAATTGGAGATATTTCCATGCAGCTTGTTGCTGCTCAGGAGTTGCGGTGTTGAAGATCGCTATGTTGTTTCCATATAGCATGGGTCTGAAAGTAACATCTGAAGGAATAGGTACCATCACAAGGCCATCTGATTGACCTGCTATATCGGAAAGATCGTATGTTAGTTCCGCACTTCCGCCAAGTAACATGGCAACCGAAGAGGTTGTCAATTCGTTGTCGAAATAATCAAATTTTCCGTAAGCGTAGCCCTCTTTGACAAGGTTAACAAGGTAAGTCAAAGCAGCCACATTTTGAGGTGAATTTATCGTTATTTTGCCATCCGGACTTACGTAATTGCCTCCAAATTGATATGCAACGGCTGTGAATTGCCTGTATGTTGTTCTGAATCCAAGACCATATCTGACAGTTTTTCCATTTTGCACAACGGTAAGCAATTTGGCATCCTGTGCCATTTCATTCATTGTCTTTGGATAAGAAAGTCCTGCCTGTTCGAAGATCTGAGGTCTTACGAAGAGATCGAAAACATCTCTGTTGAATGGCAGTGTGTATACTTTTCCGTTAAAAGTGCCGGAAACAAGCAGTGGTGCGTAAATTGAACTCGCCAATTGTGTAAAGCCTGGGAATTCGTAAAGCGGGGCAACCACACCTTTTGAGACAAGCACAGACCCCCATGGTCCTTCCAATTGAGACATCGTGGGTAGGTTGTTTGCCGTAAGAGCGGTGAGCAATTTAGAGTCAACATCGTCATCACTTCCAAGATAAACAAGTTTAACTTGAATATCCGGATTTTGTTTGTTGAAAAGATCGGTTATCGTCTGAAGAGTTGTACCGAGTTTTGCTCCCATGCCTTCCCAAAATGTAACAACCACAGGCTGGGCAAAAACCGGTAATGCAAAAAACGCCATAATCAAAGCAACAGAAATCAAAATCATGAATTTATTCTTCATTCGCATTCCTCCTTTTATTTGCCAAGATATTTATCTTGAACAATTTGAGATTGTTGTTGAGCCCAATCAAGAGCTTCCTGCGGTGTCATCGTCAAATGAACGGCATTTTGAAAAGCCGTTTGAATGTTGTTGATAACGCTGGGCCACCAAGGAAGATTTTCAGAGTAAGAAATCCCATTTGCAAGGCCTTGGGCTATCGTTGACGGATTGTATGACGTACTTTGAGCAAACAAATTCCACTGATCAAGACCGGTAACGGTTTTATTGAGCGGTGAATAATTCGTGTTCATTGCCCAGTAAATTTGAACAGCCGGAGTGAGCAAAAATTTCACGTACTGCCATGCAGCCTGTTGCTGTTCTGAAGTTGCGGTGTTAAAAATAACGAGTGTCTGTCCTCTGAACAGCGGTGCAGTTTGATTGCTTATTCCAACAGGGAACGAAGCCATTTCTATGCCATCTTTTTGCCCGGCAACATCTGAAAGATCGAATGGAAGATCCGCACCTTCTCCTATCAACATGGCAATGGAAGAAGTTGTCAATTCATTGTCGAAATAATCGAATTTCGCGTAGGCATAGCCATCTTTTACAAGATTTACAAGAAAGGTGAGAGCCTGAACGTTTTCAGGAGAATTTATTATGAGAGAACCTTCTGGAGTTATGTATTTACCTCCACCGAATTGTCTTGCCACGGCAGTCAAAACACCGTACTCTGTTCTGAATCCGAGACCATATCTTACTGTTTTGCCATTTTGAACTACAGTTAAAAGTTTCGCATCATTCGCAAGTTCTTCCATCGTCTTTGGAGGCATTATGCCCGCTTCTTGAAACATCAAAGGCCTGTAATAAAGCACGTAAATGCTCTGGTTGAATGGAAGTGTATAAATCCTTCCATTTATCTTGCTCATATCGATGATGGAAGGATAAAGTTGAGATGCAACTGTCGAAAAATCGGAAAAAGCATCCATAGGTGTTACGACACCTTGAGCCACAAGAGAGCCTGCCCATGCCGGATACACCTGAGCAATGGTTGGAAGTGTATTTGCCTGTGCTGCC
>NZ_JBMFWB010000033.1:0-8015 GCF_049965695.1 Athalassotoga sp.
AACATTTGTTCACGATCATTCGTAGAACTTGGCCCCTGAATGAGTTGAACATGTATATCCGGATTTTGCTGTTCAAAAAGTTGTATCGCTTTTGCAAAAAACCCCTGCGTATCCGGTCCAGTTAGTAAAGTTAAATTCGTCGTTGCTGCTATGCTTGACACAACAAAAGCGGCAATCAAAACGAGCGAAAAAAATATCCCTTTTTTCATATCTTTCCCTCCTTAGAAATTAAATTTTAGACAAAAATAAAAACCCAACTGCAAAAATCTTTTTAAAATTCACCTCCTTTCGACATGGAATGTTTGTTTTTTAAATTAAAAATGTAAAAATGAAAACATTTACATTTATAATGTATCACAACAATTGAAATATTAAAAACTCAAATAATAACCATTTTGGACTTTTAGCGACGTTATTCGGCTGTAAAAGTCGATTTACTCGTTTTTTCTAATGATTTCTGCTCTTATTTTGAATATACTTCTGATTTTGAAAATCACCTTTGTTTGATGGGTGATATTCTCGATCGGGTCGATGTGGAATCACTCTTAAGAGTCTCAGCAATCCCTCATCAGATGCTACGTATTCGAATTATGGGCACATGCCGCATCGATGATTCGGAATTTGAATTTTGTTTGGTATAATTGATTTTGAAAGGAAGCGATTTTCATGAAATGGGCAATAATTGGATTCGGAAGTATTTCAAAGAACAGATTTGTGCCAGCACTTGAGGAAGCAGGGGGAACGTTAAGCGCGGTAGTCACTGGAAATCCTGAAAAGGTAAAGCACGAAGTCGGCAAGCATATTAAAATCACAGATAAAATAGACGATCTTGAAGATGTGGATATTGTTTACATTGCGACACCGAATTCACTTCATAAATCTCAAACCATAGCATGTGCCAAACGTGGCATAAATGTTTTTTGTGAAAAGCCTGTCGGAATGAACGCGGAAGAAGCAAAGCAAATGGCCGAATTTTGTGATAAATCCGGTGTAACCTTTGGCGTGGCGCACATGGGAAGATTTAACAGTTACAATGTACTTGCAAGGGACATTTTAAAATCGAATGAACTTGGAAAAATCGGTATAGTCAAGGCAAGTTTTTCTTTTGTCAATACTGAACGGAATAAATGGAGATACGATCTATCTTTAAGCGGCGGCGGCGCGATAATGGATATAGGCATTCATGTGATAAACTCGTTGAGGTTTATGCTTGAAAGGGACGTTGAAGAGATAACGGCCATAAACGAAAATCTGGGTTACGAGGTCGATCAAAATGCCGCAGCCATAATGAAATTTGCAAATGGACCTATCGCACTCGTCGACAGCAGTTTTGACACCTACCCAAGCGTCTCATTTGAGTTTCGTGGAGATAAAGGCATGATGTACGTCATGGATACGCTCTTTCAGGATTACAAGGGAAGGGTTATAGTTGCAAAAGATGGATCCTTTGAATTAAGAGATGTGATAGACAAAAAACCATATGTTTTAGAAATAGAAGATATGGAAAAGGCTGTTAAAAATCATACCAGACCCGCAACTGACGGATGGGAAGCCTTTAAAGACATGCAAATTGTCGATAACTGGTACAAATCGGCAAAAGCATCAAAAACCGTGAAGATAATCTGAAGAGGACGAAGTGGAGATATTTGAGATACCACCAAAAGATGTCGAAATACCACAGAGGGCTATCGCTGCAAGAATGGGCTTTAAAGGGGTTGGCGAGATTCCCGATGAATTCAGGCACAGATACGATGAAGCGATGTCAATAGCCATGGAAATCGCAAAGCCTGTTGTCGCCATTGAAGATTTCCCCGTTTATCCTCCAAGGACATCACAAAAAGGGATACTCATAGACATAATAGAGATAACAGGTACACTCGCAAAATCTCAACTCGGAAATAGTGTTGAAGTAACAGCCATGCTTGCCACACTCGGAAGCGATCTCGATGATGAGATAGCAAAATTTCATGAAGACGGAGAAGAGTTGAAATCATTTATGCTTGACGCCATAGGATCAGAACTCGTGGAATATGTTGCAAGACGCGTGGACGGCGAATTAAGATCGAGAAAATCGCTCAAAGGCAGTGCCAGAATCGCTCCCGGATATGTGGATCTTTCGATAAGTCTCAACGCGTGGTTTGCCTCCAAACTCGGAAAATTCATCTCTGTCAGATCAGATCCGCAATCATTCACATTTTTACCAAGAAAGACTATATCTGCGTTCATAGGGTGGTCGAATTGAACAGAAAAGCAATTGCCGATATTTTAAAAGAAAGAGTTTTGATCTTAGACGGTGCCTATGGAACTGAGTTTATGAGAAGAGGGTTTAAAAAAAGTCCGGAAGAGATTTTGCTTGAACATCCGGAGGCAATAAAAAAACTTCACGAAGAATACGTTAAATCCGGATCCAACGCTTTGCTTACATCAACTTTTGGCGCAAATCCTATAAAACTTTCAAAGATAGGTCTCGAATCTCATCACGACGAGATAGTCAGAAATGCCGTTAAAATAGCAAAAGATGCCTCGAAAGGCGCACTTGTATTTGGAGACATCGGGCCAACGGGAGACTTACCGTATCCGATAGGAGAAAGGTCTTTCGACGAGTATTACGAAAGTTTTCAAAAGACTTCAAAGATTCTGCTTGAAGAAGATGTCGATGCGATAATTCTTGAAACATTCACCGATATTTTAGAGTTAAAGGCTGCGTACTATGCCGTTCGTGATCTTTCGAATGACATCTTTTTGATAGCACATCTTACTTTTGATGAAAACAGCAGAACCCTTACCGGAACCGATCCTGTTAATTTTGCGATAATTTTCGATGATCTCGATGTTGACGCAATAGGAATAAATTGCTCTTTAGGGCCTGAAGAAATGCTGCCCATTTTTGAAGAACTCTCAAAATACACGCATAAATTTCTCACAGTCGAACCTGATGCGGGTGAACCGATTTTAAAGGGAGACACCGTTGAATATCCAATAAAGCCTGATGAATTTGCAATTCACATGGATTCATACTGGGAAGCAGGGGCAAATATCATAGGATCCTGCTGCGGATCTAACCCTGCTCATACTTCCAAAATATCCACTATCATAGGAAAAAGAAGTCCTGTCGAAAGGGACGAAAAGCGTCTGTTCGCAATTTCAAGTCCATCGTCCATCGTGAATTTTGACAAATTCGTACTCATAGGAGAAAGACTGAATCCTGCCGGAAAGAAAAAACTTACGGAAGCAATGCGAGGAGAAAAGATCGATTACATAGTGGATCAGGCAAGAGAACAAATTGACAGGGGAGCACATTCTTTAGATCTTAATTTTGGAGTAGAACAGACGATATCAAAAAAATTCATGTCAAAGGCTGTCTCGGCCATAACCTACAAAACGGGATCCCCACTCTCTTTGGACATCCAAACGCCGGAAATACTCGAATTCATAATGAAAAGATATCCCGGCAGGCCACTTGTCAATTCCGCCAGAGCAGTCGACGAAGAATTTTTAAAGCGTGCCGATTTCATAAAGAAATACGGCGGCATCTTGATAACGCTTTCGATGGGTGAGCGGGTACCGGAAAATTTTGAAGACAGAAAAGCATCGATAAATCACATTTTGGAAATGTTGGATTCGATAGGTTTATCAAAAGACCGAATTATTTTCGATCCGATAGTGCTTGCGATCGGTGCAGGCGCTGATGCGCGCGAAACCATAAAAACAATTTCTTATCTTGATTCAATGGGTTTAAAAACGACTTTCGGTTTATCAAACGTTTCATTCGGAATGCCTGACAGATCTTACATAAACGGCGCTTTCCTGACGATGGCGATTTTAAACGGTTTAAGTTCTGCGATAATGAACCCTCTCGATGAAATAGTCATGGGAAACTTAAAGGCTTCGCTTTTACTTTCAAAAAGGTCTCAAATTGAAGTTGAAAGAGTTCAAGGCACAGACGAACTTTTGAACTTTGTTTTAACCGGAGCGGAAGAAAAACTGCTGGACGAAGTTGATAATCTTTTGAAAACTCAAGAACCTGTGTCCGTCATAGAAAAACATCTCAAACCGGTTATGGACAAAGTGGGAGATCTGTACGGCGCGGGGAAGATATTTTTGCCCCAGTTGATACTTGCCGCTCAGACGGCACAAAAGGCCTTCGAAAAAGTCCAAAAACTCATTCCATCCGGAGGCGATTATGGAAAGTTCATCATAGCGACGGTTAAAGGAGATGTCCACGATATAGGCAAAAACATAGTGGCGACGATAGTTAAAAGTGCAGGATACAAAGTACTCGATCTCGGACGCGATGTGCCTTCTGAAAAGATAGTCGATATGGCCGAAAAAGAAAAGCCTGTAATGGTAGGACTTTCAGCCATGATGACGACCACTGCACCGAGGATAAAAGATGTAACGGACGAAATGAAAAAAAGGCATCTCCCAATTCCTGTCATAGTAGGAGGTGCCTCTCTTAACGAATCACTCGCAAAAGAACTCGGCGCTGATTTCTACGCCAAAAGCGCAACTGATGCTATCAAATATCTGAAAGATTTAAAAAGTTAATGCTAAATCGTTTTTCCTACGCTATTTGTCATTGTTTTGTATTACGATCCACTTCCCGTAAGCCCTGTTTACATCCTCTGATGTCAGCATGATATCATCGGATATCCCAACTTTGACCATTTCTTTGGATAATCGCACTATCTGAGGAGCCCTCAGAGAGGCCGTTTCAAGTACTTTGTCATTTTTGAAAAGATCGAAAGTACTTCCATCGTAGACTATCTTCCCCTGATTCATGACGATGGATCTCGGACAGAATTCGGCGACAAGACGCATATCATGCGTGATGACTATTATCGTCGTACCATCTTCATTCAATTTTTTAAGCAACTGCATTATTTCTTTTGACATCTTGTAATCCTGCCCCGTTGTTGGTTCATCCACTATTATTATCTCCGGATGCATTGCAAGCACACTTGCAACTCCAAGTCTTCTTTTCTGTCCTCTCCCGAGAAAAAGCGGATCTTCTTTTATTTTGTCAATCAAATTAACACTTTTCAAAACGGTGTTGACCCTTTCTTCTATAACAGATTGAGAAACTCCCATGTTTTTAAGGCCGTAAGCAACTTCAGCGTACACGTTTCTGTTGAATATCTGATGATCCGGATTTTGAAACACATATCCCACATGACGTGGCATGTTTCTCCTGTTTTTTACGTCATGGAGATCGAGATCCGCGACTTTAACCGTTCCGCTCACATACTGGCGAGGATCTCTTTCGTTAAGTTGCATTTGATGGGGTATGAGACCGGCGATGGAAAAACAAAGAGAGGTTTTCCCGGCCCCACTGGGACCTGTTATCCCAAAAAATTCGCCTGGCTTTACGGTCAAATTTATGTTTTTGAGGGCAAAATCACTTACAACCCCTATGAAATTCGGATATTTCCAGTAAAAGTTTTTGATGTTAACTGCATCCATCTCGATCACCTCATGATCCCAAGCATTATCATCAAATTGATGAAGTAAGATGCTATCAATATGATGACAGAGAAGCCAAGCAATATGAAATCCCTCGAATGCAGCGTATCACTTGCTTTAACTGGCGTTATGTGATTTGCCTTGCTAAAGCCACGAGCTTCAAGTGCCGAAGCCATGTCAACCGATCTCTTTATCATCGCGGCAGTCAGCGGAATAGAAAGAGAGATGAAATTTTTTGCATTTTTGATTATGCTTTTTCCAGAACTTATACTTGCACCTCTCGCGAACTGTGCATGGCGTATGGAATCAAAATCACTTTGCATGACATGAAAACTTCTCAATATCATGGAGGTAAAGAAGGCTATTTTGAATGGAGATTTCAACGCACTCATGGATTCTATTATATCTGAATCTCTTGTGGTCATTATGACAAGTAAAGTGAGGAAGGCCATCGCGGCGTATCCGACGATCTTCGTGATGCCAACTTCCAAAGAAAGTGTCGTTATCTTAAATGGAATTCCATAAGGCACAAGCGAGAAAAGTACGTTGCTTCCAACCTGATTGAACACAAGCCACCACAAAAGCATTATCAAAAGTGCAATCGGAAGTATGACAAGATACGTTCTGACAAGGAATTTCAAAACTCTCGCGTCTTCCATGAAGGCTAAGACGATGAAAAGTATCACCCCAGCGGAAAGCAAATCGGGTGTAGGTTCAGTCATAAATCTTATCACGGCAAGAGAAACAATTATGAGAATTGAAAATTTTATTATCGCGTTGAGCCTTGTGAAAATTGATCCGCGTCTTGCCGAAAAAAGCAATGTCTTTATGTACTTCTTCTCACCACTCCTGTTTACCCTTACCGCCTGAACATCTTCGGCCATCACGAGATCCATCCTTTGTTCAGCAGACCATACCTTTCCACTATCGGTGTGAGATATCTGCTTAAAAACGGCATCAAAATAAGCACTATCGCATCTCCTATTATCCACAGAGAAGCGCCAAGCCAATACGCTTTAATGGGCACAAATCCAAGTTCAGTTAGCACCCACACGCCCTACATTCCTCCGAATATGTTTGTGATGCCCATAACCCAGACCACGAACCAAATAGTTGCACCGACTTTAGAAAATATATCGCGGCCAAATGGGTCGATTCCATGTCTTGCAAGGTATCCCCTGTAAAGCAGAAAAATCAAAAGTGCGGGAATGAAATCTCCAACACTGAAGAACAAAGATGGGATGATCGGCAATCCTGTCAAGAGTCCGGCACCGACGACACTTCCGATCCATGCAGCCAGTATACCCCAAAAGCCCCACCAAAGTGTGAAGACGACGAAAAACGGATATGCCCAATAAAGAAATCCTATGCCAGGTCCAACGACAGGCGTGGCAACGGCGCCAAGCCAAGAAAGCAGAATGACAACGGCAATTTGCACGGCGTAAAGCACGTACTTCGTTGTGGTTATCTTACCCGGATTCCAGCCCAACGTGTAAATCTCGGACGGATTTACTTTTTCTTCACTCATAAAAACCTCCTTAAGATGAGATAAAATGAAAAAAGATCACCTAACTTCGTGATCTTCTGATAAAAACAGATCACTTCTTGTAGTCAGACAATTTAAGGTCATCTGGTAGAAACTCTCGAGCCATATTCTCAAGATTATACAGAAGTGCAAATTAATTTTATAATTGGATTATATCACACAAAAAAGATTGTGTCAATTATCCACCTTGACAATTACCTTTCAAAAATATTATAATCTTTTCACCTTTAAAATGAGTTTGTTTATTTACCTTTTCAAATATGGGGAGGTGGTTTGATATGAAATTTTGGATCTTCGTAGTTATTTTAGTCTTTGGAGTTTCTTTCGCATTTGCACAAAATTTCTTTGTTGGTTTGGAAACGAGTTCTGGAGTTTTAAATTCTGGGGTTTTAGGAATAGGGGGCGGAGTTGATACGCCTCATGCCATAATAGGTGGTTCGTTGTTGACTTCTTACGTGGAAACGGATATCGGTTTGAATTTTACCAATATACTCGGCAATCTGTACACCAATGATAATTTCAACATTAACTACGGCTGGACATCTTTACTGATTACCGCTAATGAGCCTGAACTTGTATAATAAAAGTATGGATAAAAAAATAGCAGAATGGAAAAGGGTACGAGCTTGGGAACTGAAACAAGAAGGTTGGAAACAAAACGATATAGCTAAAACGCTTAAAGTTACGAAAAGTGCCGTAAGTCAATGGATGAAGCGTGGACGTGAAGGAGGCGTCGAAGCGCTTAAAACAAAACCGCCAAGACAGTACAAACGTAAATTGACCGATGAGCAAATACGGCAACTCATCGAAGATCTCAAGAAAGGGGCAGAAGCATTCGGTTACAAAGGTAATGTTTGGACTGGCAAAAGGATATCAGATCTTATCATGAGAGAATTCGGAGTATTTTATCATTGGCATTCGATAGCGAGACTAATGCGCCAGATAGGATGGAGTTCACAAAAGCCAATACAAAGGGCAAATCAGCGAAATGAAAAAGCGATAAATG
>NZ_JBMFWB010000034.1:0-7243 GCF_049965695.1 Athalassotoga sp.
ATCATTTTTACATATTCATAAATTACTTTTGAATTCAGCAAAGCCATTACATATTTCAATTTATTACCTGTGAAAAATGCCATACTATCAAGAATAAAAACATTTGGCTCAACTAAACAGAAAGTTGGCTCTTGTGTAATTCTTTGCCACACCACCTTCTCCTTCTCAAACTCTGGGTAGTAGGTTGCAGCACAGCGTTGCAGGGCATACCATTCGTAGCGAATGCCAGTTTCTTCTTTGTTTCTTTTTGATAGTTGGTCTTTAAATTCAAGTAAATGGTTGTAAATAGCAGGATATTTTTTCTGAAATTCCTTTTCTGCTTTTTCACTTGCTCCTTGAATGCTGGTATCTTCGTGCAAAGGAAAATGCCAGGGTATAAAAATCACCCACAGCCCCGCCCATTCGTAATAATACCGCTTGATGTCTCTGCCACGCAAAATGGGCTTTATAATGGCTTCGGTGCGTTTTCGTTCTTCTTCGGTTTTGCAGTTTGCCAGTATCTCATCTCGCTTTTCTGTGGTAATTATAAAAGCTTCGTTTAATCCTGTTAATATGCCACGATAAATATTCACATCCCATTCTTTTAAAGGCTTGCCGATCTTTTCTATCTTCTCTTTGAGCCTTCTTTCTACATCATTACCTATAAACCATGCACCGTTATTCATTTTAGGTAACAAAATCGCATTCGTTTCAACGAAATTTGAAAGATTCTGAGCATCATTTTTCGATTTCAAAGTAACACCTTTAAACTGATTTTTGTTCTCAGTTTTTTGCATCAGCAAAATATTGGTATCAACGGTTGAACTTTCAAAAACACCTGGGCCAAGATCAATCAGAATCAACGGATTTTGAGTTAGGAAAAATGTTCTTAATGTTTCTCCATATCCGGCTCGCATCCATTTGTTGGAAGTGATAAAGCAGAGATATCCATTTTCCTTTAGCAATTGTAAACCTCTTTCGTAAAAAAGCGTGTAAATATCGCCCGTTCTTTTGTAGGTTTTGAAATTTTGATCCTCATATCTTTTGGCTAATGCACCATGATCTTTTTGAAGTTGTATGTAGGGTGGATTCCCTATCACGATGTCGAATCCATCTTTGACACCAAACATCCATTCTGGATCAAACCAATCAGATGGTTTTGAGGAAAACGGATCCCAATATGAAAGCATTCTTGTTTTAGTTTCATAAGACCCAAGTTTAATATATTCATTGAACATCTTATTCTGCACTTGTTTGAATTGTTTTTCTAAATTTTGTTTTTCCTGACCATAACTTGTAAAATACTTTTCTCTTATTTTTTTAAGTTCTTCTATCATTTTTTCATTTTCAAATAACATACTTTCTGGCAATTTTCTTAAAGTATCGGTGCATACGAATTTAAATTCAAGATTAGGAAGAGGCTTAATTCCCATATTATCTTTTGAACTGTCAATATTAGAATCAACTATCAAAGAGAGAAAAACTCTAAGTTTTGCTATTTCAACGGCTATCTCTTGGACATCTACACCATATATTGTCCTTTCTATTAGACCGAGTTTTCTTGTAAATTCCTCATTTTCTCCTTTTAATTTATCTTCAAAGATTTTTCTCACTACCGGTTCTAAGCGCTCAAATTGCTTCTCTTTCCATTTTGAAGCATCAGGATCCACCTTGTGGAGTATCCATGAAAGTTTTTGAAGAATTCCCATTGGAAAGGCGCCAGAGCCGCATGCAGGATCTATTATTCTGAGATCATCTATCGCGTTTATTATCTTCTCCTTGATCTTATCGTCTATATCGACAGTGTCTTCATGATAACTCAAAAGGTTTTCTATTGTTTTTTCATCAAGAGAGGTCTTATCGATTAAGTAATGCTTAAGGCTTTCATCTACCATGTAATCGACGATCTGTCTTGGCGTGTAATAACTACCAGTTGAATGTCTTGCACTTTCTCCGGTTTCAGGGTTTATTTCCGCGAGTAAATTTTCAAAGACTCTTCCAAGCATTTCAGGATCAACGGACAATTCAACGTCAAAAGGTGTACTTTCGTCTATTGTGAAATTGTAAGTTTCAAGCACATCAAAAAACTGATCAAACCATTCATTGGAAATTTTAACTGTATTTATATATCTCGACAATTGAGTTGCATCATCAAATTCGTAGTAATCGTCAGTCTTAGGCTCAAAGAGACCTCCGTTAAGAAATGGAATATCGTTGTAATCCTTTATTTTTCTTTGCTCAATTGGTGTGTTTAAGATTTGGAAAAATAAGGTTTCAAGAATTGTGTGAAAGTAATCATTTCCGTTTTGAATGGCATTGTTAACCGCATTCTTTGATAAAATCTCATCAGAAATAAGTGACTTCCCATTTACCGTTTTCTTTTTAAGGAACCAACAAAAAATTGTTCTGCCAATTAACCTCACGGCAAAATTTTGCTTTTGTTCATTATCGGCGCCGTCCGGTAACTTTATATTCTCGACAAGTTCGTTAAATAACTTTGATATATTTTGGTAGAATTCTTTGTTAACCACTTCTATGGAGAAACGACTCTTTAGATCTTCTAAATCTTTGATAGCGCCTTTTTTTATGAGAATTTGTTCAGGTGTCCTTACTTTTGCTTGCGGTCCGAGAAAAAATGAATATCTCCTTGGATTTGATTTTTCCTCTTTAATGCCTTTATCGCTTAATGTATAGTCTATCGTTACGAGTGATAACCTGTAATTTTGAGAATTTTTAGATTTTACGACCGCTAACACGTTGTCTATTATATTATCTTTCATGAATTTGAAGATCTCTTTTGTTATTGTGATTCTCGGATCTCTTTCAGATTCATGCTCAAACTCGTAAATATTTAAATTTGAAGATTTGCCAAGAGAAGATGTCCCAAGAGAGGTGCATGATTTGATTACCTTTGTATCTACTGATACATGTTCTTCTTCATATCTGAAATTATCCGGAAGAAAAGCCCTCAGAAAATTAACAAAATCTTCTCTTTTATAAGGATTATTCAAATCCATGTTGTCCCTCCTCAAAATTCTTCAGCAAAAATTATAACTTCTTCTCCTTCATCTATTTCTTTTGCGCGATTGATTATAGACATTATATACTCGTGCGGTATTTCTTTTTTAATTTCGTAAATTTTACTGTTGTAATTTCTGATATTCATCTTTCGAATAAGTCTCATGTATTTTTTAGGCAAATCATCGTATTCGTCAATAACCTTTATGAGATCATCTATATATTCTTTTAATCTGTCATCTAAAAGTTGCTTTTTAATTGCTTTAAGAACTTTGAGGGCATTACTTGTGCCTCTATCTCTTGTGAAATGAGAATTACGTTCGAATAACTTACTTTTCACTGCCTGATAAATTGGTTCAAATTGATCGCTTACATGTTCGGCTTTCTCATTTTTATCTGCTTTAAATAATTTCAGAGCTTCTTCAAATGTAATAGTGCTTATGGAATCTTCATTTCCGATTTTAAAGACATATTCATCCGCTTTTTTGCCAAAAACAACGACTCCTTTTTTACCCTTATCAACGGTTCTTTTTACCCTAACTCTTTTTGGGATTCCTTGAGATTTTTCAAGTAATTCAGGATTACTATTTCTTATTTCATTTATGAAATTTATGTATTCAACATCCCAGGACCTTTCTTCCTCTTCTTTGTATTGTCTTGCAAAATAAGAATGAAGTTCTTCATTGGAGGTTAATATCTTAGTGTCCTCTCCAATTATAGCTTGAATCATTGCCATCTTAAATGTTGTAATATGCATTACATTGGCTTCTCTTTCTCCAACATCTGATGGAAAGAAATTGTAGATGAAAATATCGTCAAAGACCTTTTTGTTTATCCTGTTTATCCTTCCTATTCTTTGAATGACTCTTGTTGGATTGTATGGAATATCGTAATTGAAGATCTTGTTTGCTCTGTTGAGATTAACGCCTTCGGACATCGCATCGGTGGTTACCAAAATATCAAAATCATATTTTTGATTATCGGAAGAAGCGTCGAAATTATCCTTGATCTTTTCTACTTTGTATTTCTCTGAAGCAGAGTAACTTATGATTTTAAATTTATCTTTTAGGTTTTCATAAAGATAATCCACTGTATCGGCAAATTCGCTGAAAATTACGATTTTACCTTCAGATATTTTTTTTGGCAGTATTTCTTTAAAATATTCAAGTTTCGGATCCGCTTTTTGTTTACCAAACCAATCTTCGCGTATTGCTTTTAGCAACTCAATATCTTTTTTTACATCCTCTTTAAACCCTACTTTTAATTCTTTCGCTTCTATAAATTCGTAACCCTTCTTGCGTAGATTATCGAGCTTGCGTAGATTATCGAGTTTATTTTCAATACTATTTCCTAATTCTTCAAAGAGCGACTTCTCATCGGTTTCATATTCTTCAAGATCTTCTGGTGAAAGAATATCTCCTTTCTTGTAAATGGGGACATATCCAAATTCGTACCATTTTAGAATTTTTTCGGATGATTCTATCATGCTATCAAGTGAAATTTTGAACGCTTTCATAGAACTTTCGAATCTTCTCACAAGATGTCTTCTCATAAAATTGGCAAGGTTTATTTGAGACTGTCTAAACAGTGTCTCGTCCATTTCAAACGTTTCGGAAATTTTATTTCTGTAACTTTCGTAGTCCTTAAGATAAAGCACAGGTGTGTATCTTGCTCCGATGAACCCTTTCTTGTCATCTTTAGGCGCTATTTTGTCAAGCGTTTTGATGTACAAATCTCTGAGTTCTCCGAGAGGATATTCAAGAATTTCAGGATCATGAACCGTCGGAAATTTTATATTTTGTTTTTTTATGTCATCTCTGTACTCTTTTATTTCTTGAAGGTCAATTCTTGATCTTCTTATGACTAAAGGAGATATTATATCTCTGATCTCATCCCCTATTTGTTGAATGTCTTTATCATTTAATAATTCCGTGTTTCTACTGTTTCTGCTTATATCTTTATACTTTTTGATCAATTCTGAGAATTTAACAGAGAGATTGTCAACAGTCCTGAGTGTTGATCTCGTTGGAATTTGGAAAAGTTTAATCAAAGAAAATATATCTTCTGGTTTATTGCTGTAAGGAGTCGCGGTTAGCAAAATAACTTTGTTCGATTGGCAAATCTTATGCAATATCGCATAATCTTGAGTTTCTTCATTTCTATATCTGTGCGCTTCATCCACTATGATTAGTTTTTCCTCCGAATCTTGGTTAACTTCTCTTAATGCGTCTTCCATCTTTCCGCTGCTAAACACTTTACCGTTAAAATCAAATTCATACCTGTAATCTTCCCATTGTTCTTTTAAATGCGGTGGAACGATCATTATAGTTCTCATTCTTAAATTATGAGCCACCGCAGAGGCTATTATACTTTTTCCAAGGCCGACGACATCAGCAATTATTACGCCTGAATGTTTTTTTATGATTTCAATAGCCTGCCCGATCGCATCTGTTTGATATTTAAGATCTAAGAACTTCTTTCTTGTTATTTCTGAAGGAATGGAAATCTTTTGATCTCTTTTTTTGTTGAATAATTCGTCAAGCACCCTTATGTAAATCAAGTATGGATCCGGAATCTTTTCAAACCAAATATTTTTAGCAATATTTTGATCAAAATCTTCTTTGGATATCTCAATAGAACTATCCCATAATTGACGGAAGAGTTTTTCCATATTCTCAAAATCTCTTTTATCTCTTATAATTACATTTATTTCAAATTGGTCTCTAAGCCCCTTGAGTGTGAGATTGCTTGATCCTGTTATGACCGTTCCGGGATTGAGACCATTTTCACTATGTTCATCTGAATTTTTGAACAGATAAAGTTTAGAGTGATTTGGCTCAAGTGTTTTTCTCAATTGGAGACTGCCATTTCTCAATTTTTCAACAAACAATTCGAATGATTCTTGTCTTTCTTTGTTATCAAAAAAATCCGTATCGTTAAACAATTTAACGAAGTATTTTTCAAATTGTTCTCTTACATTCTCTTTGCTTAGCGATTGACTGATCAAATTCTCATATTCGATTATCTTTTTGTAGTCAATGTCCACATCTAATCCAACAAGAATTTTCACATCTTTGTCTTTCAAAGATTTGTAAATTTGTTCAAATCCTGAAAAATAAAAATATCCCACAAGAAATAACAGTTCTTTCGTGGTTGGAATTATGTCGTTCATAATCTTTGAAAGGAATTCTTCCTGATTTGTTATGATTTCAGACACTTAAAAACATTCCTTTCCTTAAAAAATTTGAACAAATAATTTTCTTTTATTATACTCGAAAAATTGAGATTTCCCCAAAGTTGATACAGTTAAGAGCACAGAGCATGTACTTTTGAATGTATCATCTCTGGGGGCATATCAATCCATGCGCTCATCAAAACTGATCCACTACTCCAAGCGAGATCTTAAAATGTAATTGTGTGAAGCAAGCAAAAATGTGTGTTTTCTCTTATGCGGTCTGAATAAAATGAAATTTCGTTAGAAGAGTTGATGGTTACTGGTGTGGAGTAGGATTTGGGAGATGAATTTTCATTTTTGCCGTTTGTGGAGTTAGAAGATTCAGATCTTTTTTCAGATGCATATATACTAAAGCAGGTTCAAAAACCGAATAGAAGTTATAGAATAGAATCATGATACCAAAACAACAAAGATTATTGGATGAAGAATTAAAAAAACTTATAGAACTTGATATGCCCCCAAAATTGATACAGTCAAAAGTAGAGACCATGTACTTATGAATGTATCATTGCAGGATCAACGTTGATCCTGCAAAGTCGAATTCAGTAAGACCTAAGATAGAATTTTACCGGTGTTTCGTAGTTAATCGCACTATGTGGTCTTTGATAATTATACTATTTGAACCAGTCCGTTATGGATGATTTTATCTCGTCAATAGATAAAAGGTCAAAATCAATTCCTTTGAGGCATTCGTTGCTGAATCTGGTAAATCTCGCTGAAGCCATTCTGGTAAGACTTGCCTTTATCTATGAACTCGTGCTTGATTCTATTGTTGGAAAGGAAGAGATTGAAATTTTCCTGAATTCAGAGCCGTTGTCAGTTCTAAAGACTCTTGGCCTTGAGAAGAGTTTTATTGAGTTTTCAAAGACCTCAAGGACTTTCTGACCGGCAATGGAAAAGTCCATGTAATAAGATATGATTCTTTTTGAGAAATCATCTATGATGACAAAGATTCTAAACTTTCTTTTTCTTACCATACGCTCGACGAAATCAGCAGACCAAACATGGCCT
>NZ_JBMFWB010000035.1:0-7025 GCF_049965695.1 Athalassotoga sp.
GTTGGTCTCGACATAGGTGGTACAAAGACGGCGATCGTCGTCGGAAATGAAAAACTCGAAATCATAAATCGATACGAATTTTCAACAAAACCCAAACTGGGCTTTTCCGATTTTTTTGAAAGATTGTTGAATTACCTTTCCAGCATAAATCATCCTATCGATGCCATAGGAATATCGGTGGGCGGGCCTTTAGATGCCGAAAAGGGGATAATCTACAACCCTCCACACCTTGGATGGGGAACTGTGTATTTACTCGATGAGATGAAGAAACATTTTAAATGTCCCGTTAAAATCGAGCACGACGCGAAGGCTGGAGCTATCGCCGAATTCGAACTTGGCGCGGGAAGAGGATTTAGAAATATAATCTTTCTTACGCTTGGAACAGGCCTTGGGGCCGGAATAATCATAAACGGAGAGATATACAGAGGATCATCTAACATGGCAGGCGAGGTGGGCCACATAAGGATCGCAGAAGATGGACCCGAAGTTTACGGAAAATCAGGATCGTGGGAATCTTACTGTAGTGGGGATGGTATCGCTAAACTTGCCCGATACCTTTTTCCAGATTATTTTCCAAGAAGAACAACGGCCCAGGATATCTCTAAAATAGCATTGTCGGGAGATGAAAAATCGATAGAGGTTTTAAAAAGGAGCGGAAGATATCTTGGAATTGGATTGGCAAATCTCTTCGATATTTTAGATCCAGACAGGATCATTCTCGGAAGTTTGAGTTTGCGTCTTCCGGATATATGGATTGATGAGGCCAAAGAGATCGTGAAAAAAGAAGCGCTCGATGGTCCAAACGCCGTTAACAGAATAGTTAAATCGGCGCTTGGAGAGCGTATAGGCGATTATTCAGCCTTGATAACCGCTTACAAAGCGCTAAAGGAGGGCAAAAATGGATCTTGAAAAAATCGTTGCGGACGCTTTTGAAGAAAGCGTAAGCGTCAAAGAGAAATTCGTAAAGGCTTATTCAAAGCAAATAATCGATCTTTCATCTGAGATCGCTAAGAGGGTAAAAAATGGTGGTGGCGTATTTTTCATGGGTAATGGCGGCAGCGCCGCGGACGCGGCCCATCTTTCGGCCGAACTTGTGGGGAAGTTTTACATGAACCGTTCTCCGATAAAATCCGCATCTTTCGCGTCTAACTTATCTATTCTTACTGAAATACCGAACGATTTCGGCTTTGAATATCTTTTCGAGCGTCAAGTTGAGGCTTACGTCAAACCGACAGATGTGATTGTTGGAATAAGCACAAGCGGAAAATCCGTCAATGTCATTCGCGCATTGAAAAAAGCAAAAGAGATCGGGGCTTTTACCGTGGGATTTACGGGAAGGTATGGCGATGAAATGAAGATTTGCGATGTGTTATTCAAAGTTGATTCGGATAAAACTCCTCGCATTCAAGAGACACATATATTGCTTGGTCATACATTGTGCCAGTTGATCGAGTACGAAATGTTTGGAGATGATAAATCATGATGGAATACAAGGGAAAATATCAAATAGTAGATCTTGGTGAGGTTAAGACGTACTCGCTGTTCACAAGACCAAGTGAAGTGTCTTTGGAAAATCTTATCGATTTGAAACGAATCTTGAATAATCCATTGATGTATGATTCCAAAGAACTTAGAATAGTCGCCGACGCGATAATCGACGCGAGAAAAAATGGAAAGCCTGTGATAGTTTTCTCTGGCGCTCACGCGGTCAAAAATGGACTGTCTCCGATATACAACGATCTTATAAATCGAAAGATCATAACCACTTTTGCGAGTAACGGCGCGTTTACCATACATGACTTTGAACTTGCTATTTCTGGAAAAACATCTGAAAATGTGCCACATGCCCTTGAAAAAGGTTTATTTGGCTTTGCCGAAGAAACAAATAAATACATAAACAACGCATTAATTCACGGAAATAAACTCAAATTAGGATACGGAGAATCAATTGGAAGGTTGATGGCTGGAGAAGCGTTTCCAGAAAAAGTGAATTTTCCACACAAAGAAATTTCCGTTCAATACAACGCTTTTGTAAATGATGTCCCATTTTGTGCACATTGCGCGATAGGCGATGATATCTACCATACCACAAAGTATTTCGATGGAGAAGCCATCGGTGGATGTTCGGGCAGAGATTTTTTGATCTTCGCAAATGAAGTTACAAAACTCACAGATGGGGGCGTATGCCTTCTTATAGGATCTGCGGTTATTGGAGTTGAGGCGTATTTGAAGGCGTTTTCGATAGCGGCCAATATCGGAAAGACGCCAAACAAAATAATCACGGCAGACTTTGACCTAAGAGAGGCAAATATTTCCGATGCGCAGATGAGTAAAAAAGATCAGCCCACTTATTATTTCAGAGACATAAAATCCATCGTCGTGAGAATTCCAAATGCCTTCAACGGCAGAGGGTATTACATAAAGGGCGATCAAAATCTGACTCTTCCTACGCTTTACAAACTCATAATGGAAAAGATCTGATAACCTATGAAAAAAGTGCTTGTCATAGGAGATCTTTTCCTCGATCGTTATTTTTATTACGATCCCAATTATGGATCTCCAAGCCTTGAGACGGGAATAAGGCCTATCGTCGCGATCAGGGAATCATTCGCTCCTGGCGCCGCCGGAAATGTCGCGAAGGATTTCGCACTTTTCGGTGCGGATGTGAGAATTGTAAGCGCAATCGGAGACGACGGGAATGGATTTGAACTTGTAAGGGCACTTAAAGCGAGGAAGGTCGATACGAATTTTTTGGTAATCACATCTGACAGGCCTACACCGGTTTATTCGAAATTCATAAATACAGAAACAAACAAAGAGGATCTTCCGCGCGTCGATCTTTTACCAACAGAATCGATAAGTAAAAAGGTAATAGATGAACTTCTACAAAAATTAAATCAAAGTTTAGAATGGGCAGATACCATTGTCATCCTTGATCAGATGGATGATCCAGATCTTGGCGTTATAACAGAAGAAGTTAAAGATTTACTCGGTAAGGCAAGAATGAAAATGTTCAAACCATTTTTTGTCGATTCAAGAAGTAGACCGTACGCTTTTGAAGGGTATACAATCAAGCCAAATTTAAAAGAATTTGAAAAAATGGCATCTCATCCACACTTACTTGACGCTCCAAATTTACCACCGCAAATAATTGTCCAGCGTTACGCCATAAAAGTGTCTCAAATGCTTAGATCCGATTTGGTCATAACAGCGAGTGAGGATGGGGCATACGTCGTTGAAAATGGTGAACTTTTCAGAATATTCTCGATGCCAGTTGATGTTGTTGACGTTACAGGCGCAGGAGACGCTTTCATGGCCGCGATGGTCGTGACATATTTAAATGGTAGAAACGATCTTGTTAAATCAGCCGTCATTGGTCTTAAGGCAGGCAATCTTTGTGTTAGTCAGCATGGAACCGGAGAATTTGATATCGATGATGTGCTAAAACTTCCGGATCCTAAAGTAGAGAAAGTTTTATCAGAAAAGATATTCGTGAATCATCCAAAAAATACTGGCAAATTCAAATTTGCCCTGTTTGATTTCGATGGCACTCTTTCTCTTTTGAGAGAAGGATGGCAATCGATAATGAAAGAGATGATGATCGAAGAGATAACTGGCGATAAAAATTTGCCTGAAGAAGACTTTTTAAAAATTGAAAGAGAAATTGAAGATTACATAGAAAGGACAACGGGGCAACAGACGATATTGCAGATGATGGATCTTGAAAAGATGGTTAGAAATTATGGCTTTGTCTCGGAGAATAAGATAAAAACTCCAATGGAATACAAAAAGATCTACAACCAAAGGTTGAAAGAAGTTGTGAAAGAAAGAATTAAAAATGGTCGATTAAATGAATATCTGCTAAAAGGATCTTATGAATTTTTGACGGATTTGAAAAATCATGGAATAAAGATCTTGACGGCTTCCGGAACCGATCTGGAAGATGTTTTAGAGGAATCTGAATTGCTTGGAATAAAATATTTCTTCGATGGAGGGATCTATGGCGCTGTCGGAGCTGATTACAAAGAACACACAAAAGAGATGGTTATAAAACGCTTGATAGATAAAAACAATCTCAATGGATCTGAACTCGTGATCTTTGGAGATGGACCGGTTGAAATCTCTGTCGGGAAAAACTTTGACGCGTTCACTGTTGGTGTCGCTTCAGATGAAAAGAAAGGATATGGATGGAATCTCAAAAAATTTCAGAGGCTCAAAGATGTCGGGGCCGATCTTTTGATACCTGATTTTACGGTAAAAGTGGCTCTGGAAAAAATATTTTTGCATATTTCAAAGCAAAAAGAGGGCATGAAATGACAGAAAAGATTTTATCAGACGATTTTCTATGGGGCGTTGCGACTTCGGCTTATCAAATTGAGGGCTCACCTTTAGCAGATGGATCGGGTCCTTCGATATGGCATAGGTTTTCGCATACGCCCGGTACAATTTACAAAGGTGACACCGGCGATGTAGCGTGCGATCATTACAATCGATACAAAGCGGATGTTCAACTTATCAAATCGCTTGGATTCAAAGCATACAGATTTTCCATTTCATGGTCAAGGATTTTTCCTTACGGCAAAGGCAGAGTAAATGAAAAAGGAATGGATTTTTACGATAAACTCGTCGATGAATTGTTGAAGGCAGAAATTGTTCCATTTGCAACGCTGTATCATTGGGATCTTCCCGCTGCGCTGCAAGACCTTGGAGGATGGACAAACAGAGACGTGGCGAATTGGTTTGGAGACTACGCCGATTACCTTTTTCAAAGACTTGGAGACAGGGTAAAATACTGGAGCACGATAAATGAGCCATGGGTTATAGCAGTTATGGGATATATGTACGGAGTACACGCACCGGGTATAAAAGATATATTTGCCGCTTTTTCCGCCATTCACAATCAACTTAGATCTCACTCAAATGCCGTTAGAGCCTTTCGGGAAAGAAACATAAATGGGAAGATAGGAATAACTCTTTCCAACAGAGATCATCAAAGCGCATCTGATGATCAAAAAGATTTGAATGCCGCAAAGATTGCAAATGCATTTTTTAATTATCCACTTTTCCTTGAACCGATTTTCAATGGATCTTATCCCAAAGAAATGGATTATCTTATAAACGCTTACATGCCGAAAGGATATGAAAAAGACCTTGATGAGATAAAAATGCCGGTCGACTTCGTCATAAATTACTACTCCAAAGGTACGGCATCATATGATAGAGATGATCCTCTCGGATTTAAAAGTACTGTAAATCTTTCTCAAGATAACACAAATGCATATTTTGATTTTTACGGATTTCTCAAAAATCTTCAAGATACTTACGATTTAAAGGAAACGTACTTTACAATAGGCGGGATCGATTGTGCCGACATGGTTGAAAATGGCAAAGTTCATGATAAAAAAAGGATCGATTTTCTTAAATCACAAAAGGAGATGATTGTAAAAGCAGTCAAAGATGGTTTAAAATTAAAGGGATGCTTTATCTGGTCTTTAATGGATAATTTTGAATGGTCTTTTGGATATTCAAAAAGATTTGGTATAGTTTACGTTGATTACAAAACTCAAAAAAGGGTTGTAAAAGACAGTGGAAAGATGCAAATAAGGGGTGATTAATTTGAAGGCAAGATCTGTTGTTTACGGAGGGGTATTGTTGGCTGTGGGGTTAGTACTTTCTGTCGTTATTCACTCAATAGGAGGCCAGCAATTCGGAACGATCTTTGGTCCGCTGAACTTTGTGGCACTCACAACCGGCATAGTGGCAGGGCCGTGGGTGGGACTAACCGTAGGAATAGTTTTGCCGCTTTTGAGCAGTGTAATTTTTGGCATGCCACCTTTGGTGCCTCCCATTGCAATTTTTATGGCCTTACAACTTGGAACTTATGGGATTCTTACAGGTTTATTTGAAAGGCGTCGTATGAACGTCTATCTTAACCTTGCAATTTCCATAGTGGCCGGTGGAGTGGTTTATTCACTCGGATATTACGTCATAGGTTACATGGTCGGAATTCATCTTCAGCCACTTACAGCAATTTTATTGAGTTTTGCCCTCGGACTTCCGGGCATCGTCATTCAATTCCTTTTGATTCCCGCAATAAGATATTCCATCAAACGTGCAAGAAAGTCATGATAGACATAGTCGGCGGTGCATTCAGAGACGTACTTTTTTACGGGCAAATTCACGCAGACGATGTGATTGAAATGCCAGGTGGCACGGGATACAACGTTTTTGCAGGATTACGCGAAATTGGAATAAAATCGGCCTTTCACTGTGCCACCGGAGATGATTGGCCCTTTGAAAATTTAAGACATGTGAATGGTAAGAGCGGTATCTTTGTCTGCAGAAATGAAACAGAGATACTTGCAGTCTACAGAGGAGTTAATTTGAATCCGCCGGTCGAAGAGATCAAATCAAAGATTCTCTTTTCAACTCTTGAATGTGGAGGAAGCACATTTGAAAAATACGCCAGAGCGATGAAAAACTCAGGTGGAATAGTTATTGTCGACCCTTCTCCTGTTTTCGAATGGAAAAAAGAATACGCAGCACTTTGCGATGTTTTGATCCCAAATGAAAGAGAATTTGAAAGCATCTCTCCTTCAAAATTTAAAGAGATTTTCTTGAAACTCGGTGAAAATGGCGGTAAATATATCCAAGATACCGTTGAGATATCCAAAAATATCTCTAAAAAGGGAAATTTTCCTCTCGGATGCGGAGATGCTTTCGATGTTGCCGTTATTTACGGCCTTTTAACGGGAAAAGGTCCGGAAAAGACTTTAGAAATGGCCGTTGATTTGGGGCAAAGTGTCTCTTTTTTGCGTGGCAGTTCTTATGCCGTAGTTGAAGCGGTTAAAACCGCAAAAAAGCGTTTCTTCAACGTTATTGAAAAATAAGAAAAATTTTGACTTCCAAGATCGCGTTTTTTAAGGGGGGTAAGACAGGGGTGAGTATGATCATACCCGGGGGTGTCCAAAAGTGAAAATGTGGTGATTTTAGAGCGAAATGCTGGAAAACGTTGCCACGTAAGG
>NZ_JBMFWB010000036.1:0-5236 GCF_049965695.1 Athalassotoga sp.
GAATTTAAAGAATCTTATATAAAAAGTAAAAAAGAGGATATCGTTATAATTGACAGTCCTGTTGGAATGCCAGGAAGAGCAATACGAAATAAATTTTTAGATGATGTGTCCAATGGAATTAGAAAGCCAACAAAATGTCCATGGAAATGCTTAAAAACCTGTGAATATATAAACTCTCCTTATTGCATTGCCCTTGCGTTGACCAACGCTAAAAAGGGATATCTTCAGGATGGTTTTGTGTTTGTCGGCGCCAACGCATATCGTGTTAATGAAATAGTTTCGGTAAAAGCACTTATCAACACTTTAAAAACGGAGTACGACGTAGCGTCGTGATGTTCCCCAACTCTGTATGCGATCGCTGTGATCACATTTTGATCACATCATTTCGTTCGATAACCATGAGCCTTTGCGTAAATATGTGATGATGTGATCGCAATTTAAAATAATTATTTCTGAAGATTTTTCAAAATTTCGTCTATTACCTTTTCCTCATTTTTAAGTTTTTTTACTATCCCATAATGTGATTTGAATTTACCATTTTTCGATTCGTAATCATTCACAATTTTGTCAGTATCACTTCCGATACATGTGAGCACCAACGTGACTTTACCGGGCGGAACAAGTTTTAAAAATTCAACTGTTGCATTTGCAGGCTTTCCTGCCCACAAAGGTGAGACGACGATATACCTGTCAGTATCTTTGTAATTTTCACTGATTTTGATTTTGACACTTTTGTTCCTCATGGAATAATAGCCGGCCTTCAAATATCCGAACAAACCTTTGAAACTTGGACTTTCTTGAATTATTTCGATCGGTTTTACACCCAGAGCCTTCGATATTTTCTCGGCCACTCTTTTGCTATTTCCTGTTCTTGAAAAGAAAACAACGCTGTATTTCATTCAGACACCTCTTTTGCAGATTTTTTGAGTTCTTGCCTTACACGCCTGTAAATGATTATAGGTAGATCTCCTTGATAAAGATTTTCGTTCATTCTCAACTCACTTTTTATTGGCCTTTGAGTAATGACAACCCTTTTATCCTGATTAAGGACTTTTTTGTTGAAAGGCATCGATATTTTCGTTACCAAATTTCGAATGAGCGGCACCTTCAAAAATCTCTGGTAGAATCTCAAATATATGATGGTATTTGAATCGTCTATCGGGACAAATGCAGCCACAACCCTTAAATCTTTGTTTATGATGTTTTGCCAGTAATTCGGAAAGATGAATTGCAATCTTCCTATGCAATCTTCTTTTTTTACCTCTTCGGGCTTCAAAGGCTTTTGACCGTTGTCGAGAACATTGTTGACCCACACGTTGATAATCCCATCTTTGTATTCGACGATCGGGCCGTTGACCAGAGTTCTTCCGCCGCGTCCTATCGTGTTGTAATGGACAAAAGGAAGGTGAGAGACATCTAACTGGTTTTCTATTGATCTTGAATAATGCACGGGCCATATATCCGTAAGAGATGAATAGTTGAACGTTTCGTCTATACCGTCCAGCCATTTTATCTCGGGAAGATCCCTCTCTTCTCCAAACCACATGAAGACGAAATCACCTTTTTCGACGACAGGATAACTTTTAACTTTGAAATTCGATCTTACAATGCCGTTTTTGCCAATCGAAGGAATCAAAACACCTCTGCCGGATCCGTCGTATTCTATACCGTGAAATGGGCACTGCACATGATCGTTGACGATCTTTCCAAGTGCAAGATCGGCCCCTCTATGAGCGCATGTCCGCTCTATGCAGTGAATTTGATTTGACTTATCTCTCCAGAATAGCAAATCCTTGCCTAATCTTTTGGCTGCTGTTATTTTTTCTTTCTTGACTTCTTTTGAGTCAAGTACTATATACCATTGATTGTTGATCATCCTTATCAACCTCTTTTCAAGAAAGCACAAAAATTGATAGTCTAAATCAAAAGACAGTGGAGTCTAAGGTTCTAATAATACCGATGATTCATTATTATAACAAAATTCATTATCAAAGTCAAATCAAGTATACCAAATTTATATCCTATTGAATTCTATGAAGCGTAGTATGGTAGAATTTCTATAAATCAAAATGAAAGGAATGGATCATGAAAATACTTGTAACGGCTTTTGAGCCTTTTGAAAAAGAGAAGATAAATCCATCTTATGAAGTACTTAAAAATTTAAAAGATCAAATAATGGATGCTGAAATAATAAAGATGCAGGTTCCAACAGTCTTTTATTTGTCTACAAAAAAAGTTATAGAGAAGATTGAAGAAATAAATCCAGATGCCGTTCTTAGCATTGGACAGGCTGCCAAAAAATACAGCGTAAATGTTGAAAGAGTGGCGATAAATATCGACGATGCAAGAATACCAGATAATGCCGGCCAACAACCTGTAGACACTCCGATCGATTTGGACGGAATGCCGGCTTACTTTGCGACTATCCCGATAAAACATATCGTTGAAGAGATCAAAAAAGAAAAAATACCCGCCGTAATTTCAAACACGGCAGGGACTTATGTGTGCAATCATCTTATGTATGGCATTCTAAACCACATCCATAAAAATAATCTGCCAATCAAAGCAGGATTTATTCACGTACCATATTCTTCTGAACAGGTACTTGACAGACCAGACACTCCTTTTATGTCTTTAGAAGATATGACACGTGCCATCGAAATTGCTTTAAGAGTCATTGCAAGCGATACATCAGTGAGAAGTGATGGCTGAAGAGTGAGCAGTCGAAGTTCGTTTGTCATCCCTGAGTTCATCAGGGATCGCCTTTAAAACTTACACGAAATGCGATCCCGCATCAAGTGCGGGATGACGGGAGAAAAAATGTATTGTGCGTCACGAGTCACGAACTATCTCTACTCCTTAAACTCTGCTCTCTAATCCCTATTCCCTACTCCCTGTTTCCACTACGTGCCACGAGCCACGAGCTACGTGCTAATTAGGCCAATAGCGCATTTTTTGTGTCCTATGAATTGCAGAATGTTTGGGATAGAAATTTTCGCTTATCCATTTTGCGGTGTCTTTTATCGATATTTCAATACTTCTGGGTGAATATCCCAATTCTTTAGATGCCTTTTCATGAGAAGTCAAAGAATTGCTCAAAAGTGTATGAATCGAGTAAGCGGTGTAAGTTTGTTGGTCTGATTTTTTAAAAAGATCGTGAGATAATTCAAAAATAGGCGCTGCCAATCTTGCAATCCATGTCGGAATTTCAACGGATGGACATTTCACATCAAATGCTTTTGAAAGGATTTCGAAAATACTCTTAACCGTAATCTGCTCTCCCGAAAGGATATAATTTTCCCCGCGTCTTCCTTTCTCGCACGCAAGTATCGTTCCATCAACCACATCTCTGACATCAACGAAATCGTAAGTACCATTTATGTAAAAGTGAATTTTGCCCTTCATAAAGTTATAGATCATCTGACCGATATTCGATAATTTGTACTCGTATGGACCTATGACACCCGTCGGATGAACGATGACGGCATCAAGACCTCTATCAATGGATTCTAAAACCGCAATTGTTGCCATTGCCTTCGATTTGGCGTATTCGCCGACAACTTTGGATGGATCGAAAGATTTTGTCTCTTTTATTGGAACACCCTTTGGAGGTTCTACAAAGGCGTGAATCGAACTCATGTAAACAAGTCTTTCAACCTTGCAATCAAGGCACGCCTTGATCACGTTTTGAGTGCCACCGACATTCACATCAAAGATATTTTTGGATTTTTTAGAAATCGAAACTATCCCGGCCAGATGATAAACGATTTTCGCATCACGGAAACCTTCTTGAAGCGATTTTATGTCTCTTACATCTCCGTAAAAGTACTCTACATCAAGGCCCGCAAGCGGAGTGAGACTTTCAGATGGCATGACGAATGCCCTTACCTTCTCGCCTCTTTTGACAATTTCTTTTACAAGTACGTTACCGATATGTCCTGTTGCCCCTGTTACAACTATCATTTTAGCACCTCCTTTCATAATTTTAGACCAAATTAGTTTTTTGGTCTATTAGCGGTAAAAAAAATTATCTTACAACTATTCCATTGAAAAGTATATTCACAAGAATTTCAACGTTTTTTTCTATTTCAAAATCATTTGACGTGGCAAATTTGTATTCTATGCCCTTTGTTGCCATGGCCATAACGTAGGCTGTCAAATAAACGTCTTTCACATCGAATATACCCTCATTTATCCCGTTTTTGAGTATATTTTCGAAGACACCAATTTCGTAATCATCGTAATCTTTTCTTACTTGATTTATGAAATCGTACATCTCTAAATATTCATCTTTGAAAGCAACGTAAAGATTTGAAAGTGCTTTCATTGCTTTCATCCTTGTTATTATGTAATTCTTCAACTTTTGCTGGGGAGAACTACTTTCTTTCAAAGCAAGTTCGAGTTTTGACTTCAACTCTTCCGCTTCGATATCCACAATGGCTTTGAGTATCTCTTCTTTGCTTTTGAAGTAATAGTAAAGAGTGCTCTTTCCTTTTCTTGATTTAGAGGCTATCTCATCCATCGTTGTCTTTTTAAAACCGTATTTGGCAAAAAGTTCTCGTGCCGATTCAATTATCCTGTCTCTTTCGTCCATTCATTCACTCTTTTCGACTAAAATAGTTTTACGTTCGATAGCAGCATAACATATATTTTTTAGCATGTCAATAGCATTAACGCGTCGCCTTCGCAGTTTGCAGAATAAAATAAGCCTATCAAAAATAGCGTAAACATCAATCGTGTTTAAAATCGTATTCAAAGCAACTTTGATTTGTGATACCATAATATTGGTGTCTCTTCTTTTTAAATTTCAAATCAAAATGTTGAACAATCCGATAGTCCATATTAAATAGGGGAGGTGCGATCTTGAAAAAGTTTTTTGTGTTGTTGATTTTGACGCTTATCGCGGGTATAGGGTTATCGCTGACGGTTACATTCGTCACCGATACGGGTGGCATAGGAGACAAATCTTTTAACGACAGTGCTTGGAATGGAGTCGAGATGGCCGTTAAAGACTTAGGTGTTACCGCAAATCTTATCCAGTCGTATGAACAGGCAGATTACGTTCCAAATCTTTCGGCGGCGGCACAGGTGTCAGACGTGGTTGTTGCGGTGGGATTTTTGATTCAGGATGCCGTTATAAAGGTGGCTCCGCAATTCCCAAACACAAAATTCATCTTCATAGACGGATCGATAGATGGCATACCCAATGTCGAAAGTTATGTGTTTGCCCAGCAAC
>NZ_JBMFWB010000037.1:0-4892 GCF_049965695.1 Athalassotoga sp.
CGAGTCGCGGGATTTTGGGGGCTGATGGGTCGCACCCTACACGGGTGCGTGGATTGAAACGAATATGGTGCCGGATTTCAGGGACACAATCAACGTCGCACCCTACACGGGTGCGTGGATTGAAACACATCTCCCTGAGTCTGCGCCGAGAATGCAACCTGTCGCACCCTACACGGGTGCGTGGATTGAAACAATGAAGATAATGAATTGCTTTATGTAAAAATTGCGTCGCACCCTACACGGGTGCGTGGATTGAAACAAAAATATGGTCTGTGTTAGGAGGGGGATTTATAGTCGCACCCTACACGGGTGCGTGGATTGAAACTTAATTTCGCTTGCAAATCTTCCGTTGCCGTTACGTCGCACCCTACACGGGTGCGTGGATTGAAACTTTGAAAGGAGGAGCTCCGGGCTCGATTTTGTCGTCGCACCCTACACGGGTGCGTGGATTGAAACGATATACCAGACGATAACGTCTCTATCTCAAACGTCGCACCCTACACGGGTGCGTGGATTGAAACCTGTTGTAGTAGTGAAAGGTTTTTCGGATGATTGGAGTCGCACCCTACACGGGTGCGTGGATTGAAACGACGTCAAGCGCGTCGATTGTGATAAAAGCGGTGAAGTCGCACCCTACACGGGTGCGTGGATTGAAACTGTATTGCTACAACGTTCTGTGAGAAGGCTTTTTGTCGCACCCTACACGGGTGCGTGGATTGAAACACAAAGCCCGACGCCTTGGTAAGCAATTTTATAGTCGCACCCTACACGGGTGCGTGGATTGAAACTTGAATTATGCTCAAGGAATATCGGAAAAATTTGCGTCGCACCCTACACGGGTGCGTGGATTGAAACTTATCTCCATATGAAATAACGAAGTTAATCGATGTCGCACCCTACACGGGTGCGTGGATTGAAACGGTTATTCAAATCAGTTTGGTCTCCGAAACATTTGACGTCGCACCCTACACGGGTGCGTGGATTGAAACATCGTCAACCATTTGCACCAAGAAGTCGTATAAGTCGCACCCTACACGGGTGCGTGGATTGAAACAAAAACAACTATGACACTCTTGGAAATACATTATGTCGCACCCTACACGGGTGCGTGGATTGAAACGAGAGGACTTGGACAAGAAACTTTAAGGCCTGCAGTCGCACCCTACACGGGTGCGTGGATTGAAACGGTATGTTAATTGTGAATGAATGGAACTGTCTATGTCGCACCCTACACGGGTGCGTGGATTGAAACAATGGGTCTATGGGTCAACGTGTCAGTGGGTCTGCGGTCGCACCCTACACGGGTGCGTGGATTGAAACTATCGTATAACCACTCGTGAACATGAACATTCACGTCGCACCCTACACGGGTGCGTGGATTGAAACACATTTGTTGCCACCGTTCCGGGAGTCGCTCCATAGTCGCACCCTACACGGGTGCGTGGATTGAAACGAGAACTTCGAGGGGTCTACTTGAAAGCCCTTACGTCGCACCCTACACGGGTGCGTGGATTGAAACCTTGACTAATTGCTTGTTTTCGAGACGAGCGATGCTGTCGCACCCTACACGGGTGCGTGGATTGAAACTCCAGCGCCACCACTGACCCCACTTGCGGCGTCTGTCGCACCCTACACGGGTGCGTGGATTGAAACCAATGCACTGATTCAAGCGCTTATTGATATGATCGTCGCACCCTACACGGGTGCGTGGATTGAAACTCAGATGGAACTGCAAAACGTTATAATCTCGACGATGTCGCACCCTACACGGGTGCGTGGATTGAAACATTGATACAAGCACTGATTGATATGATCGTTGCGTCGCACCCTACACGGGTGCGTGGATTGAAACAGCATATCACTACGCCAATTCACAGCAAACATTGGTCGCACCCTACACGGGTGCGTGGATTGAAACACGTGATATTTGAAATTGAGGTGTGAAACATGGAGTCGCACCCTACACGGGTGCGTGGATTGAAACGATGTATGTTGATCCTCCCACGGGGAGTATATGAGTCGCACCCTACACGGGTGCGTGGATTGAAACCTACAATACGAGTTAAAGAAAGCGCTCAAAGTTTGGTCGCACCCTACACGGGTGCGTGGATTGAAACATTCTTGACAAAACCACCGATTCCACTTCTCGTTGTCGCACCCTACACGGGTGCGTGGATTGAAACGTCGACGACGACAAAGTGTAATTTGACGGAGTAAGTCGCACCCTACACGGGTGCGTGGATTGAAACAAAGAAGCGCGGACAGATGATACTATAACTTTCGAGGTCGCACCCTACACGGGTGCGTGGATTGAAACCTATCTTTACAACCGCGGAAGGATTGTTATATCGTCGCACCCTACACGGGTGCGTGGATTGAAACACCTTTCAAGGCTTTCGCTATGGCCTCATGTATGGTCGCACCCTACACGGGTGCGTGGATTGAAACGCTTTTAAATATCTTCAACACCTGCCGGAGATACGTCGCACCCTACACGGGTGCGTGGATTGAAACCTAACACAATCGGGTCAAATGGATCAGTAACTATGTCGCACCCTACACGGGTGCGTGGATTGAAACATATAAGTAATAACCATAAACAGGTGTAAATCCTCGTCGCACCCTACACGGGTGCGTGGATTGAAACAACTGCTCGTTTCTATTAAGTAGAGTTAAAACTGGTCGCACCCTACACGGGTGCGTGGATTGAAACGATAAATCATGTGAATATAAAAGTAGTTGAGAAGGTCGCACCCTACACGGGTGCGTGGATTGAAACTATGGTAGAATGAAATATTCAAAGCAACTTGAGGTCGCACCCTACACGGGTGCGTGGATTGAAACTCGCTATCGAATTTGTTTTTGCGGACGGCTTGAGTCGCACCCTACACGGGTGCGTGGATTGAAACAAGAGCGTTAGCGAGTGTAGTTACCATCGGAGTGATGTCGCACCCTACACGGGTGCGTGGATTGAAACGCTTTGACTAACAGGCCGGCGCATCCGGACGTGGGTCGCACCCTACACGGGTGCGTGGATTGAAACTTGGACTGGTACGTTGTCAGACTCGCGAATGTCGGTCGCACCCTACACGGGTGCGTGGATTGAAACTATATTGTAATAAATGGCTTTATGTTCCGGTACAGGTCGCACCCTACACGGGTGCGTGGATTGAAACCTTGACTTGCAAGAATACTCGCCTCGCTTGCATGTCGCACCCTACACGGGTGCGTGGATTGAAACGATGTTTAAGTGCTTCATCAACTGTGAAACCAGGTCGCACCCTACACGGGTGCGTGGATTGAAACCTATGATCGGCAGTATGCCTACGCAAACCCACCTAAGTCGCACCCTACACGGGTGCGTGGATTGAAACATCGTAATTTTGAAACGTGCGATCCACTAACGGACCAAGTCGCACCCTACACGGGTGCGTGGATTGAAACGATAAGACGTTTGTCAAAGGCGATTATTATGTGTCGTCGCACCCTACACGGGTGCGTGGATTGAAACAGTCAAACATTTTAAAGCCATTTTGAGTTCTTCGGTCGCACCCTACACGGGTGCGTGGATTGAAACATTGCTATTGCCTTAGTTGTTGCGGCATATTTGAGTCGCACCCTACACGGGTGCGTGGATTGAAACCATGTCTCTCTCTGAATATGCCTCATGAGTTTTGTCGCACCCTACACGGGTGCGTGGATTGAAACGAAAAACTTCGCGAGAGCGCTTGCTGTTTTCGGCGTCGCACCCTACACGGGTGCGTGGATTGAAACGAGAGGGAGATTGCGGGTGGCCACTAACCCCCTAAGTCGCACCCTACACGGGTGCGTGGATTGAAACTTAATGACGCTGCTTTCTGAAATCTTGCTATATAAGTCGCACCCTACACGGGTGCGTGGATTGAAACACAGACTAATTCTATAACTCTGTCGAGGCTTGGAAGTCGCACCCTACACGGGTGCGTGGATTGAAACTGACAAAAAGTATCAAGAACAGATAAAGGCTTTTCGTCGCACCCTACACGGGTGCGTGGATTGAAACTAAACACATACGAACCGACTGCTGGTAAAGCATTTGCGTCGCACCCTACACGGGTGCGTGGATTGAAACGCTAACAGGAAAACAGACATTTCTACAATACGAGGTCGCACCCTACACGGGTGCGTGGATTGAAACATTATACTAACTGTTCCTAACCCATGTTGTACACCGTCGCACCCTACACGGGTGCGTGGATTGAAACTGAGGAGTACGTTGCAAATCACAAAGAGTTGTATGTGTCGCACCCTACACGGGTGCGTGGATTGAAACCAATGTTATACGCCCTCGTTGCTTCGGTCCGCGCGGTCGCACCCTACACGGGTGCGTGGATTGAAACACAATCAGCGGATCGGGTGTTATAACAACGGAATCGTCGCACCCTACACGGGTGCGTGGATTGAAACACATCATCTTGCGTATGTATAAGATGCATAAAAATGTCGCACCCTACACGGGTGCGTGGATTGAAACTTGAGCACGAAAAGCGATTGTCTAACGTTGAATAGTCGCACCCTACACGGGTGCGTGGATTGAAACATCAACCGCGTACGCGTAATCGCCAACGACCTTGGTCGCACCCTACACGGGTGCGTGGATTGAAACATATGACACACAAATTACTCCAAGCGAGTTCCGTCGCACCCTACACGGGTGCGTGGATTGAAACTCTTACAAATATATAATAGCACTCTGTTGATGACGTCGCACCCTACACGGGTGCGTGGATTGAAACGTAGTGAATATGTTAAAATTAAATTGGAGAAGGAGTCGCACCCTACACGGGTGCGTGGATTGAAACCCATTATCATAATATTCTATATATTCACCTTCTGTCGCACCCTACACGGGT
>NZ_JBMFWB010000038.1:0-4673 GCF_049965695.1 Athalassotoga sp.
AAAAGATGCTCTTCGACTATCTCTTTTGCGTCAGATGGCTTTAACTTTTGATAAAACACGCCTTCCGGGTAGATGACCATCAAAGGTCCTAAACTGCAAGCATCCATGCATCCTGTTTCAACAACTTTTACGACTCCATCGAGGGCGTATTTGTTTATCTCATTTTCAAGTGCCTGCTTGACAGAAATTTCTCCTGCCGATATGCAACCGCCACCGGCGCATATCAGAATTGTATTTTCTAAAGGCATCAGATAAACCTCCTCATTTTTTGGTTTGTGTCTTTACGAGTATGTCTCCAAGTATTTTTCCACCCACGACATGTTCTTTGACGATGCGTTTTGCCTGTTCGGAATCGACATGACCATAAATAACGGGATCTTGATCACCCATTTGAACTTCGACGGTAGGTTCAACTTCACATAATCCCATACATCCGGACTGAATTACGGCAACATCTTCTATTCCATCTCTGTCAAGTTCATCGACAAGTGCTTTTAACGTATCTTTCGCCCCTGCGCTTATGCCGCATGTCCCCATTGCAACTGTTATTCTTCCTCTCTTTTTGCTTTGACGCCCGCTTAAATCTTTTAATCCTTCTTCTTTTATTCTTTCAAGATCCTCAAGACTTTTTATTTTCATTTTTTATTCTCCTTTCTTTTATAAGTTTCTATTATCTGTCGCACTTTGTCCGGCGTTAAACGGCCGTAAAAATCTCTTTCTCCTATCAACATGACCGGTGCCATACTGCATGCGCCAAGACATCTCACCTCTTGAACCGAAAAGAGGCCATCTGGCGTAGGTTCATCACCTGTAACGCCTAATTCTTCTTTGACTCTGTCGGAAATTTTCTGTCCTCCTTTGACGTAACAGGCAGTTCCAAGGCATACCTTTATCTGGTACTTTCCTCTCGGCTTCATCGTGAAAAAAGAATAAAAAGTAACAACACCAAACACGTTGCTTTCCGGGATCTGAAGTTTTTCGGCCACATGATGTTGAACTTCTTTTGGTAAATAACCAAATATTTCCTGAGCCTTATGCAAAACTCCGATAAGCATGCCTTTTTTGTCAGGTAAACTATCAATGAATTCATCTAATTCGCTGAATTTTGGATCTGTTTCAAGGATCACAGGCATCATCTACACCTCCAAAAATTTTATTCATCGAAACGCAGCCTCCAATCTTTTGAAATATTCAAAAATGCTTTTTATGTTATGGGGATTCGTCAAGTCCAAATCCCTTACATCTTCGGAAGAGAAATCGTAACAATCATCCTGCTTGCATCTTGTAATCTTCCACAACACTTGATTTGATGAAGTCACAAGAGTTGCAAATGCATGGGCGATATCTCCGATAGGTTGACAATCTATGGTTTTTTTGAATAAGACTTTAACTTTTGTTCCTTCATTTTCTTTAGAAACGACTTCTACACTTCCACCGGTCAATTCCGCATATTCTTTAAGTAACGGCAGGCCAAGACCTGTTTTTTTGTTTTTAGTCGTAAAAAATGGATCAAAAATTTTCGAAACTTGCTCGTCGTTCATTCCGCGCCCGTCGTCAAAAATCTCAAATTCGAATTTCGTTTCATCCTCGTACAAATGAATTTCAACGCTTTTTGATCCCGCATTTACGGAGTTTTCTGCTATATCAATAAGATGATCGGCGATCGTTCTCAATCGGAAAAACCTGTCCTTTCTCTATGGCGATTTTAAATCCATCAAAATCTCTCGTCGGTGCTTCAATCTCCACTTTCGGAGAATTTATCTGGTCTAAATGATGCGCATCCGAAGATTTGAAGATTGTGCATTCAAAATTATCCGTTTTGCCCATACATTCTATCGCATCGAACGCCGGATCTTTCGGTATAAAGCCAAGTTGTTTCAAAACACCGAAAGCCCTATCGACATGCGCGTAAATGAACAATCCATGGAATTTCCTTACAAGTTCAAATATTTCATTGAGATCAAGGTTAACGGATACGGATAAAATTTTTTCTTCCATTCCGATGAAATGATCCGCTTCGTCAACCAACAGTTGATAACCCAAAGTTTCGGGATCGTTTTTAACGTCCGGAAGATGAGATTTTATTATCTTTGAAAATTCTTCTGCGATTGTAACAGATGGAAAGTATGCGAGTACATGAACTTCTTCGACACTTTGAATCTCAATTCCCGGAAGTACCTTTATGCCGTACCTTGAAAACACATTTTCAAATACCCTTACATTTCCGCAACTGTTATGATCCGTTATTCCAACCCAATCAACGCCGCATCCGAAAAATCTTCTGGCCATTTCATTCGGAACCATCGTTACATCTGCACAAGGGGAAAGACATGTGTGAACGTGAAAATCACCCTTGAATTTCATCTTGCATCACGTTGCAAAGTTTTTTTATGGCTTCAAATGTGTTCAATTCGGTTTTAAAAAGTGAGATACCTTCTTTTTTAGATCTTTCGATCGTTCCTTCATCGTAATCATGCCCGTTACAAAGCACGATTGCCCTTATGCCGGTTATAACCGCAACGGCTATGATGTTTATGTGAGACTGAACGGTAAACCATACCGTATCAGGTTTTGCACGTCCCATAACTTCACTTAGAAGATCGCACGCATATCCATGAAAAACTTCTCCCTTTCCTTCAACGATCATCTCAAATCCCAGTTCTTTTAGCACCTCAATTTTCATCTTCATGCCTCCAGAAATGCATTTCAACAAAGACACCGTTGCCTTTAGAAGAAAGGATTATCATTCTATCTGCACATTTTTTCATGTTTGAAAGACCCATTCCCGCACCAAAGCCGTATTCTCTGACGTAATCTGGAGCCGTTGAATAGCCATCTCTCATTGCCATCTCTATATTTTCTATGCCTTTTCCGTTATCGTTGACCCTTACTTCGACGAATTCCGGCTCTACGTAAGCCTTTATCCTGCCGGTTGAATTGGAATGGATAACGACATTTGTTTCCGCCTCATAAGTTGCTATTGCTATACGTTTTACAAATTTTGGAGAAAAATTTTTAGAGATCAAAAATCGTTTTAGTTCTGAAGCACCTGTACCGGACAAAGATATATCTTTATAATCTATTTGAAATTCAAATTCAGTTCTTTCAATTTTGACATTTTTTGGAACCGATCTGTAAATGTCAACACCGACGAATTCTTCACGCCTTGCATCATGAACATAAAGAATGCTTAACTTTTTTAAAAGTGCAAGCATGAGATCTTGCTTTGTGACTATGCCAATTACATGATGATCTATCTCATCGATAACCGGAAACCTTCCGTAACCGTACATCTCAAATTTCTTGAAAGCATCCATTATCTTGTCGTATTTGAAAAGAAAAACGACATTTTTGGACATTTTTTCCGATATCGAAGATTCAAGCGCACCATTTTCAAGTGCATGAATTATATCCTCTATGCTTATTATACCTTTTAACCGGCCTTCATCATCCACAACTGGCAAACCGGATATTCTCCAGGATCTCATCAGTTCTTTTGCGTAAAGCACCGTTTGATTTTCTTGTATTGTAACAACCGGTGAAGACATAAAATCACCAACCGAAAGTTCTGAAAAATAAGGCTGAATTTTTTTTATGAGATCATCTATGTTTTCCATGATTTCAATTTCCATATTTATTTCCATTTATGTCTCTTAGACCGGCACAGAATAACAATCCGCATGCCGTGAACATGACAAGTTTTGTCGATATCAAAGGTATGCCGTAAGATTTTGCCGCTTCGATGAATTGTGGCGCTATATCCTTTCCTCTGACCGTAAGAATTGCACCCACCCTCACTATATCAGCGGCCTTTAGCATTTGCGGAGTTGTAAGGCCTGTTATCAACAATATGTCATCCTTTCCAACGGCCAGTAACTCACTTACCATGTCGGTGGCCCCGCATACGTCACAATTTTTATCTTCAAAGTTCCATAATTTTTTCCCATCGACAATCTTAATTATTTCAGAAAGCAGCATCAATTCCTCCAAGTGATTTTTTTAACAATTATATTTTATCATAAAAGTTTCAATTTTTCAATCAGATATACTGAACCAATTTTAAATTCCGAATCACCGCTGCGGCAGGTGCCCCTAATGGCAGGTAGCGTGTGGCTCGTAGCACATAAGAATTGTCAATCGTCAATTGAAATAATATGTAATCTGTGATCATACCGCTTACTCTTCACTACTCACCGATCACCATTTTAAGGCATCCTGCCCTTCGCTTAAATTAAATGAACATTCGACTTTTAAAGTTATTTAAGTATAACTTAAAACTGTGATAAATATTCTTGACATGTAGATGATCTTGGGATATAATTACATATATGTCAACGGATCTTTTGCCAAATATGAATTTGTCATATTTTGGAGATCCAAAATGTATATGGGGAGGTAAAAAATGAAAAAAGTACTCGTTATTTTGATGGGCGTGCTTTTAGTAGGCGCTTTTATCGCGATGGCAGCCGGTTCTGTTGTCAATCCGAACACGCTTGTCGAAGAAACCATAGGACCATTCGATTCTATGGATCCGGCATGGTCTTACGATACGGCATCTGGTGAAGTGCAGTGGCAAGTGTATGAAAACCTTGTCCAGTACGATGGAACTTCAACGGTAAATCTACTTCCTATGTTGTCTACGAATGTTCCGTCGGTTGCGGATGGTACCATCC
>NZ_JBMFWB010000039.1:0-3463 GCF_049965695.1 Athalassotoga sp.
GGGTGCGTGGATTGAAACCCGAGATGTATCTCGATCCCACGCAAATCTGGGGTCGCACCCTACACGGGTGCGTGGATTGAAACGAAATATACACTGAAAAGTATCTCATGAACATAAAGTCGCACCCTACACGGGTGCGTGGATTGAAACTCACTAATCTTGGCGCCGTCGCGGCTGGACTGTTGTCGCACCCTACACGGGTGCGTGGATTGAAACATTCCTATGGCATTTGTCTGAGCACATTCCTGCGTCGCACCCTACACGGGTGCGTGGATTGAAACAAAAAGTTTGCAACGGCTATTGACACAGGATTTTGTCGCACCCTACACGGGTGCGTGGATTGAAACTTCGATGGATTGTGAGATGCGTTAATGAGATACGTCGCACCCTACACGGGTGCGTGGATTGAAACTTAAAGATCGTAACTCATTTTGGCGAGTTTGTTGTCGCACCCTACACGGGTGCGTGGATTGAAACATCGATAATCATGTGAATCTCAATGAGACGCAGGATGTCGCACCCTACACGGGTGCGTGGATTGAAACCCAAACGACGCATTATGTCATTTTGCCCCGCTTCGTCGCACCCTACACGGGTGCGTGGATTGAAACGATTTGAAAACCCACCGCTCCTCCTATGTTTATGTCGCACCCTACACGGGTGCGTGGATTGAAACAACACCATTGTTTATCACGCCGATCATGGCGTTTCGTCGCACCCTACACGGGTGCGTGGATTGAAACACACAGTAAACAATATGTCGGGAGCAGTCGAAGGTCGCACCCTACACGGGTGCGTGGATTGAAACATATTAAAAGGTTTGTCGAAAGACAACTATTAAGTCGCACCCTACACGGGTGCGTGGATTGAAACAAATGCTATAGGCGCTAATACTTGCACGTCTCCTGTCGCACCCTACACGGGTGCGTGGATTGAAACTTTTGCTTTCAGTTTTACTTGCATATTCAATTTTTGTCGCACCCTACACGGGTGCGTGGATTGAAACACGATGGGATCGCAACGGAAAGTGCGACTAATCGCGTCGCACCCTACACGGGTGCGTGGATTGAAACGGTTATAACAATCCTGCCGCGGTGGTAAAGATAGGGTCGCACCCTACACGGGTGCGTGGATTGAAACACAGATATCACGCCTTGACTCCACAGATGAGATGTCGCACCCTACACGGGTGCGTGGATTGAAACCGCAGAGTGTGATTGCAAGGATTTGGGGCGCTGGCGTCGCACCCTACACGGGTGCGTGGATTGAAACTTTGGATTATAAGGATTAGCAACCAGTTTGATTTGGTCGCACCCTACACGGGTGCGTGGATTGAAACATGACGCTAACACTCTCGCATACATCAAGGATATGTCGCACCCTACACGGGTGCGTGGATTGAAACAAGGCAATGGATATCCTCACGTTCACGTGTTTTGTCGCACCCTACACGGGTGCGTGGATTGAAACAGAATACGAACGGTGCCCGCAAAGATACGCTTTTAGTCGCACCCTACACGGGTGCGTGGATTGAAACTAATGACCAGTCGATAGTTTGCCCTGTATGTTCATGTCGCACCCTACACGGGTGCGTGGATTGAAACTGGAGAAAAAGGGACTTGATTTTAGTGCTATTGAGTCGCACCCTACACGGGTGCGTGGATTGAAACTCTGTTACCACATCTTATCCGATAGCACCGCTTGTTGTCGCACCCTACACGGGTGCGTGGATTGAAACCCGGAATAATCGATTGCGACTCCTCCGTTGTATCGTCGCACCCTACACGGGTGCGTGGATTGAAACATCGCGTTAGCGCAAAGCGCGAATGATCCTTTGCCGTCGCACCCTACACGGGTGCGTGGATTGAAACTAGTATATGCGTAATTTTGCATTTGAGCGATTTGGTCGCACCCTACACGGGTGCGTGGATTGAAACGAAATGGAAAATGGAGAAGATCAAGAAGCGCTCGGTCGCACCCTACACGGGTGCGTGGATTGAAACGTTCCTCTGATCGGTATCATGTCTGCTCCTGTGGGGTCGCACCCTACACGGGTGCGTGGATTGAAACAGAATACGAACGGTGCCCGCAAAGATACGCTTTTGTCGCACCCTACACGGGTGCGTGGATTGAAACTTAAGCGCGCTGGGTGAAAAGATGGATCACGAAGTCGCACCCTACACGGGTGCGTGGATTGAAACAGTATTTTCAGTACGGTGTGGCGTATAGGGTGGCGTCGCACCCTACACGGGTGCGTGGATTGAAACTTCGTGCGTGCAAAAGAAGACGTCACCATTCTGCGTCGCACCCTACACGGGTGCGTGGATTGAAACGAAACTAATGCCAAATCTATCGCCACATGGTTTTCGTCGCACCCTACACGGGTGCGTGGATTGAAACTTGCATTACGCTCAAGGAATATCGGAACAATTTGCGTCGCACCCTACACGGGTGCGTGGATTGAAACCAAAAATCTGATATCGTCTCAAATCTCTTACTTTGTCGCACCCTACACGGGTGCGTGGATTGAAACAATTGATTTGTAGAGATATCTTTGACACGCCCTAGTCGCACCCTACACGGGTGCGTGGATTGAAACCGATCGCTGGGTTGTATAATCCTGATCGACTATGTCGCACCCTACACGGGTGCGTGGATTGAAACGATCCGTCTCGGTATACGCTCCTTGAGGCTTGGGGTCGCACCCTACACGGGTGCGTGGATTGAAACTAATATGAATTGAGAATTAGTCCAAGATAATGTGTCGCACCCTACACGGGTGCGTGGATTGAAACGGAATAAGAGATGTAGTTTCAAGAGTTGTTACTTCTGTCGCACCCTACACGGGTGCGTGGATTGAAACATTGTAGCCGATCCTGACACAGCGCCTGTTAAAGTCGCACCCTACACGGGTGCGTGGATTGAAACGTTTTAGCGTACCCAATGCGCTTATTAGCATCGGTCGCACCCTACACGGGTGCGTGGATTGAAACGTCTGGAAGTATCACATACGGCTCTACTCGTCTTCGTCGCACCCTACACGGGTGCGTGGATTGAAACTTAAACTCCCCGACATTTCAATCAGGGCCCGAAAAGTCGCACCCTACACGGGTGCGTGGATTGAAACAATAAAAGATATAAAATCAAACACATCCATTAAAGTCGCACCCTACACGGGTGCGTGGATTGAAACTGGTAAATATCGATTTAGAAACAATACCACATTATGTCGCACCCTACACGGGTGCGTGGATTGAAACATCTGCACGTCGGAATCCAAACCAAAAATATATTGTCGCACCCTACACGGGTGCGTGGATTGAAACGATTTTGTATCTTTTATTGAATCAACATATTTTTTGTCGCACCCTACACGGGTGCGTGGATTGAAACGTCAAACTCACTTTTATAATTTTCAAGTTCTTTTTGTCGCACCCTACACGGGTGCGTGGATTGAAACGAA
>NZ_JBMFWB010000040.1:0-3201 GCF_049965695.1 Athalassotoga sp.
GAGAAAAGCATTCGAATTTAAAAGACAACCTTTTTGATTCGGTTTCATCTTTAAGACTTTCAAGAGAAAATACATTTTTCGCGATACGCTTTTCGATCAATTTCAGATCATGCTGATACGTAGGAATTAACAAATTAGAATCATCGAGAAACTCTTTGAGGTTATCGAGCACACCGGCGTAGGTTAAAGCGTCGAGAACTATTATCTTATCGTTTGTATTTGCAAGCCTGTGCTTTACAAAATTACTTCCTATAAATCCAGCCCCTCCTGTGACGAGTAAAATCATAAAAACCTCCTATTGTCTTGTAGTAAACTACACGTGGTATGTAGTGAATCAATTTTGTCTCTACCCGCTACATACTACCTGCTACCCGCAATCTCTTTTATGAATCTTTTCGTTTCGTCTTTCCACTCTGCTAAATTATACCCTATCGTCTCCATTACAGGAAAACTGTCCATGAAAGAATATCCCGGTCGCTTCGCCGGCGTTTTGAATTCATCGCTTTTGACAGGTATTAACGTTCCTTTCCATCCGATCAACTCAAGTATGTACTTTGCCCATTCATACCTTGAACATGGTTGAGGACTTGTAATGTGGTAAAGACCATAAGCGCCTGTGTCAATTAAATCGAGTGTGGCTTTTGCAAGATCAATCGCGTACGTGGGCGACGATATCTGATCGTCGACAACCTTTATGACATCGTTCTTTGATGACCACTCGATTACCTTCTTTGCGAAATTCGTCTCATTGCCTCTACCAAAGACCCAACTTACACGAATCAAAAAATACCGTCGAGACAGAGATTGAACAAATCTTTCTCCCAATAATTTACTCTTTCCGTATTGATTTATGGGATTTGGATCGTCCGCTATCGTGTAAGGAGCATTCTTGAGGCCATCAAAGACATAGTCTGTGCTGTAATGGACAAGCGCTATATTGTTTTCTTCACACGCGATCGCTAAATTCCTTGGTCCAATTCCGTTGACAAGATAAGCGTTCTGCCAGTCCTCTTCCGCTTTGTCGACGGCATTGTACGCGGCGCAGTTTATGACAACATCTGGCTTTTTTGTCCTTATGGCATCTCTTACGGATTTGAGATCTGTTATGTCCAAAGATTTATGATCGAACGCGTCGAAAGAAATTCCTCTTTTGTCCAATTCCCTCAAAATTTCTTTTGCAAGTTGTCCGTTAGAGCCTGTAATAAGAAAATTCATAAAACCTCCAATTCGGTTTGTGGCGCGTAGCACGTGACTTGTGGTATGTAGCGAGTGGCAAATGATTAGATTTTGTATTTTGTATTTTTTGCCGTGCCGATTTTTTGAACTATTCCAATTTTGACAAGGTTATTCAAATGTTTGACTACCGTCGGAATAGATATGTTTAATTTTTTTGCTATTTCTGAACTGCTGTGTTCAATATCAAGCAACGCAATTATTCTTTTATCAGTGTCATCAAACAATTGATCGTATTTTTTAGAAATCTTAATCTCAGTGTACGAAATATATTCTGTGTACTCAAAGGAAGAAAAGCCATGCTTCTCTATTTCGCTCTTTATTCTTTTTATTCCTGAACCATATTTCTCAACATATCCCATCTCGAACATCAATCTTGAAATCTCTGGATTTCTCGGCTTATGAATTGGTTTTTCCGGAGTCACACCGTATGGAAAGGCCCCAGGATTTTTCACCAAAATATGATTAGGGAAAACAAAAATCTGTATATAGGAAGGATCATAATAATTTCTATGTATCAATGCGTTCAAAACGGCTTCTCTCAAAGCGCCATCAGGGTAGGATTTAACGGATATTCTTCTTATTTTTCCGGGTACAAGCACTTCAATAGTTTTATTTTTAGATTTAAGAATATCTAAAGTCCTTTCCGCAATTTCAGGAATTGTACCTAAGACGATTTCCCTATTTAATATTTGATTCATTGATTCATCTTTAAACTCCATTATCTCAACCTTAGAATTGGGATAATGAATTTGTGGATTTTTGACGAAAAAAAGCACCGATACCGCTTTTAACCTTTTCGTTAATGGATCCAAAAGATTTTCTTGAATAAAGAATTCATCAACACTTTTCTTAGTTGGTTCTATTCCTCTACTTTCAAATCTCATCTTTTCAAAATACTTTAGACGTTCTGTATCTACATCTTTAATGGTGAGTTTAGAAACACTCGAGTCAAAAGGAACCAGTAAACTTTCGTTGGCAAGTGACAAAAGTTCGAATGGACTTATTGGCCGATTGTTGTTTCCAACCCTCATATATACAATATTTTTGAAAGAATGAAATGCATTTGATTTTCTAACCTTTACTATTATGATCGTTAATTTTTCAATTTCAAATTCTGAAATTTCAATGGCAATAGGAGGGACAACAGAATTTGCATAGTCAGAAATTTTTCGAATCTGATCTTTTGCATCAATAACGCCTTTAATTTTTCCCTTGTCAGAAACACCAATAATCATAGTTCCGCCGAACGTATTAGCAAAGGCACAAAGGGATTCTATAGTGCGTTCAGACACTTTTTCTTTAAATTCAACTTTTTCATTTTCTCCAGTTGCTAAAATATTTATTATTTCCTGAATATCCATATTTTATCCTTTACGTTTAGTTAATGAATACTAAGGTTATAAAATTATTCATTAAGATAATAACGGTTTATGAATTTTAATGAATTATATCATATGTTCTCTTATGTCACAAAATTTTGCATCATTCTCATGAGCTCGTGGCACGTAGCGGGTAGCGCGTGGCAAATGATCTATTTCAGTTTTTCTTAAAGTTTCTACACGCCATTTTCAATTTTCAATTCTTTATTTATTTCTCGCTCCAAAATTTCCATTAGCAACCACGTACTACAACCCACCTGCCACCTGCTTAAAATCCGGTCTTTTTTTGTCTTTCTCCGACAAAATAGGCTCGATTCCGTTCAACGGCCAATCTATCCCGATATCCGGATCATTCCATATTATTCCGCAATCTTCATCTGGATAATAATAATCGGTGCATTTGTACAAAAAGTCCACCTCATCCGACAACACCAAAAATCCGTGCGCAAAGCCTTCGGGGATGTAAAACATTCTCTTGTTCTCTTCACTTAAAATAACAGAGTACCATCTTCCAAAGGTCGGAGAGCCTCGTCGAATATCGACTGCGACATCAAAGACCTCTCCTCTTACAACACGAATAAGTTTG
>NZ_JBMFWB010000041.1:0-3105 GCF_049965695.1 Athalassotoga sp.
GAGTTTATTATTCTTACGCAAAAATTCTTGGATGGCGCAGGGCTGTCGATAAGATGTTCGATATTTTGGTGAGAGAAACCCAAAACAAAAAAGTGAATTTAGCCGTCATGAACGGTGAAGATGAAGAAGAGGCAAACGAATTCATCCTGAGGATAAAAGAATCGGGAATAAATGTAAATAAACTTTTTGTTGGGCAGATAAGTCCGGTGCTTGTAGTTCATACAGGCCCGGGCTTACTCGGAATATCATTCTATGAAGTCACCGAATATTGAAATATGAAATTGATCTTGACAAGCAGACTAAAAAGGTATAGAATAAAATCAAAGAGCAGTTGAAAGCGGAGGAGGCCTTAAAGATGAAAAAGAACAACATTGAAGAGTTGGCTGACAGAATCTGCAAGAAAGATATTGCTCATAGAGTCATGATAGAAAATCTTATAAAAGTTACGATATACGGTTCAAGGCTATGACAAAGCAGGGCTTTTTGCCCTGCTTTGTTAATTCTAAAAAGAAAGGTGAATTGAGATGAAAACTGTAAAAATAAATATCATTTTCCACAGTATTTATGGTCACATTTATCAACTTGCGCTCGCTGAAGCAGAAGGCGCTAAAGAAGCAGGGGCAGAGGTAATGATTTATCAGGTCGAAGAACTTTTACCGCCCAATATCATAGAGGCAATGCATGCGACGGAGGCAAAGAAAGCATTTGCACATGTTCCGGTGGCGACTTTAGATAATTTATCCGAAGCGGACGGTATTATCTTTGGCACTCCGACAAGGTTTGGAATGATGAGTGCGCAGATGAAAGAGTTTCTTGATTCGACAGGGCCTTTGTTTGCAAAGGGCGCACTTGCCGGCAAGGTTGGAAGTGTTTTTACTTCCACGCAAACCCAGCATGGTGGTCAAGAATCGACGATTTTGAATTTTCATACGGTGCTTTTGCATCACGGAATGATTTTGGTAGGTGTCCCTTACACCATACCTGAATTGAGTTATATGGACAAGATATCCGGAGGCAGTCCTTACGGTGCTTCGACGATAACAGGATCGGATGGAAGGTCAATAAGCGAGATCGAATTGAAGATAGCCCGTGCCCAGGGCAAAAGGGTTGCGGAAATAGCAAAAAAGTTATCTGTCTGATAAATTGATTCTGCCAGCAAATGCTGGCAGAATTTATATTTACAAAGTCTCATCTTTTCTTTTTCTTTGTATGTACATCTCTTTGTTGGCGAGATTCATCAAATCCCTTAGATCTTGAGCGTCGTCCGGATATATCGCCCATCCGATGCTGCAACTTAAATTCATTCTTTTATCAACGGAAGACAAGTTATCTTTTATTCTTTGCGTTACCGTGTTTAACTCCTCAGTCGTGTCAAAAAGCACATGGAACAAAAATTCATCTCCGCCCATTTTTGCGATGACATCTCCCCCTCTTATTATCGATCCGATTTTAGTTCCGATTTTTTTGAGCAGTTCATCTCCGAATTCATGGCCGAAGGTATCATTCCACCTTTTGAAATGGTCTATATCCATGAAGCCAATGGCTATTTTTTTGTGGCCGCGACTTGCGTACTTAATGGCATTTCTTGCAGATTGTTCGAAATACATCCTGTTCGGAAGGCCTGTGATGGGGTCATGAAGTCCAAGCCATTCCAATTTTTCGTCCTTCCTGTACCTTTCTATTGCCATTTCGACGTCCGACACGATCTGCTCGATCAACATCGTGAGGTCTTTGGTAAAGTAATCCGGATCCTGACTTCCCACCGTCAGGACGGCAACGGGGTTTCCTATGCCTTTTTCGAATATTGGCCAACTCGCAATTGATTTCAATCTTATCAGGTCAGGATATTTCCCCCAGTACGAAAGGTAAACCGGATCTGTTTCAGGATTAACCATGGCAGGTTTGCCATCTCTGAAACATTTAGATGTAACGATTTGACCTTCGGGAAATCTGTTCGGATCCGTCGATATTGTCTGCGAATTTTGTGGGTTCAAAAAGAATTTTGAGTCTTCACCGGAAGAAGAGATGGTTATCATCCATTCGGAATCTGAACTTGGAACGACTATTTTCACGTTATCCACTTTGCCTGTGTATTCGCTTATGATTTTTGTGATTTTGTTGTAAATCATGTCAGGCGGTGGATTGGTGATAAGCAATTTCCGAATTTCCATAAGGCCTTTTTCGTAATTTCTTATGTTTGAAAGTTCGTTTGAACGGTTATAATTTTCTATGAGAATTTTCAATGCTTTCGAAAGATCGATGAGCAAATCTTCAATTCTATCCGGAAATTTCTTTCCTTTTTCGTTGTACATCGAGATATTCCAGATTTTGCCGTCTGTTGTTTTGAAAGAGGTGTTGGCACTGCCGCCGAGGTTGAATTTATCTGCATTATCGGTGACAAATGGTTTTTCACTTGACATCGATATGCCGGCAGGCCCTTTGCCCTCGGGTATTATCGCGTTGAGCGATATTTTGAGATCGCGCGCGTAATCGGATGCAATGCCAGCGGCGGCGACAATTTTGATCCATTTGTCTTTTGGATCTGCCTTCCCTATCCATACAAGTGCCAAGCCTATGTTTTCGGCTATCGAAGAGGCAATTTGAAACAAAATCTTATCGAGTTCCATCATTTCATCGTATTCAATGCGAATTCTGCCTATTTCCGTGAGAGCCTTGTAAAATTTCTCGCGCGCTTCAAGACGCTTTTTTTGTAAATCTTGAAAACCGTTTATGTGGATGAACATCACATTTTCGATGCGCTTTCTGATTGCAGATTTCAAGATGATCTTATCTTTTTGATCAATGTCGAGAGATTCTATGCCATTTTGAATGTGATCGTAGTACATATCGTAAACCGCTATCAGATCATCCGGCGATATGCCAATTTTAGCATGCGTTTCGATCAGCGTTTCGACTGTCTTTTCATATTTGTCATCGGGAAAGATGATCTGGATGTAAATACGGCTAACGTCGTCTTTCATGCGATCGAGAGGGTACTTTTTGACGAGTTCTGAAAAGTTTTCTTTTTTACTTATCCATTCGTAAAATTCGGATGAAAAGCCGTCGACTCTTTTTGAAAGTTCAAAAGCATGCATATCAAGCAGT
>NZ_JBMFWB010000042.1:0-2819 GCF_049965695.1 Athalassotoga sp.
TTTGTCAACAAGTAACATCTATCATTTGACTGAAGTTCGCTTTCCGAAACTAAAACTTATAAATCTGGTGCCCCTAGAGAGATACATGCGTCAATTCAATAATGTACTTGGTGTCCATCCTTCAATGAACAGTCTTTGTTTTTCTGATATGGTTACCTATCACTTTAAATTTTTAATTCTTGCTCTTGTTTTTTGCCATGTGCCATTAGCCATTTGCTGTTTTGCCAATTACTGATCACACGTTACTCATCACCGCTTTTCAATATTTCTTTCAAAACGTTATCTATTATCTCGTATTTTTCACCTGTACGTTCTTGCTTTATCCATGTCATCTTTTCCAAATTTTTAAGTATCTCGTAAAGCCTTGAATCTGATATCGTGTCACCTTTCGCAAAAAATGCATTTTTTAAACCTGACCACGTATTTATTCCATTTGAGATGTATGCAAGGGTCTGAACATATCTTGGACTCTTCCTTTCTAACTCCTTTATCTCTCCTTCTATCATTCCGGAAAGACCTTGAAATGTGCTTTTTATGGCCATATCAAGATCTTTGAATTGAGCATACCTGTTTCCAAATTCAACAAGATAGCCCGGAATGCCATCTAAAACCTCAACTGCTCTTCGAATATTTTCTCGATCAATCTTTACCTTTATTTCATCGAATCCTTTTTCAAGAAATGAAATCGATGTTGATTTATCGAATGGATTCAAAGAAATTTCCCTTATATATCTTCCGTAAAGCGGTGATTTGTAATCATCAACATTTAAAAAATCATGGAGAAGGCCAATCTCGGATCCGGAAATAATTATTTTTATGAACTTGGAATTGTCGTACATGTATGAAAAAAGCGAAAGTAAATCATTACCTCCCTTTGTTCCGTAATACTTTAAGTATTGTGCCTCGTCGAAGAAAAAGACGGTATAATTATTTTCTTTCTCACTGAATTTATCGATCTTCTCTATCAAAGAGAGTAAGTCTACTTCTTTCCAATTCATCGACAATGAAAGATCTTTAACAGATATTCCCCTCACATTTGACAAGAAAACTTTAAATTTCTCAAAGTTCGAAAATTCAGAAAGTGCATTTTGCAATCTTTGGATCAAATCCGCCTTTTTTATATTTCCGCCGCTATTTGCATACATGGCTCTTCCATCCAAACATACACTTTGGTATCTCTTATCTTTTATAACCGTACGAACAAGAGAAGATTTTCCGATCCTTCTCAGCCCCGTAACCATCGTAAGCGGATACTTTTCTATCGAATCAACAAGATCATTTATCTCTTCTTCCCTGTCAAAAAAACTTTTTATGTCCTCTTTTGGTTTGAGATCAAAAAGCATTTTATCACCCGTAGTAATTATATCACTTCCGCTACCGGAAGTTACTTCCGAGGGCGGAAGTACGATCACTCATCATTCATTACCCTAATCTCTAATGTCCAGTCTCTAATCCCTGGCTTTTACGCTGATCACTGATTACGCGTTACTGATAACTGCTCACGCATTACTTGTTCTTTCTATACGCCATTTGCTATTAGCCATGCGCTGTTCCATGTTATAATTGTTAAAATACATAAAAAAGATTTCTCCATGAAAAAGAAGGTGATTTCAATTTCTACCCCATTTCAATTCGCTTCCTTTAACAATTGTTTTTGGGATGTTGATGCGTCTAAACTGGATATCATAAAAGACAAAAATTTCATAATTGCCAGAGTGCTCGAATACGGCGTCATGGAGCAGATTAAAGAATTGAGAACTATCTATTCGGACGATGAAATAAGATACGTTGTTAAAAATTCAAGAAACATCTCAAAACGTGTCGCAACGTTTTGGTCTACCATTCTTGATATACCTACCGAGGAGGTATATGCATGTTCTCAACAGAATTTATTCCCCTTAAAACGCTCAAAGTAATAGATCTCATAGCACCATTTGTTGATGATTTTTATCTTGCCGGCGGCACAGCCTTATCAATTTATTATGGCCACCGTGAGAGTGAGGATTTAGACTTCTTTACCGATAAAGAATTCATACCTGACATATTTTTAGGAAATTTAAGAAAGAATGGTTTAAATGTTGAAAAAATACAAATATCTCCCTTTACAATTCATTGCATTTTAAATGATGTTAAAATCAGTTTTTTCAGATACGATTATCCTTTGATTGAACCATTGAACGAGTTTGAAAAGATAAAGATTGGATCTATTTTGGATATATCTTCCATGAAACTTGCTGCGATACTCGGAAGATCAGAAAAAAAGGATTATTACGATATCTACGAAATTTTACAACATTTGACTTTTGAAGAAATCATAAGGGGATTTAAAAAGAAATTTGGTGGAGAAGTAGATCTGTATCAACTGGCAATGGCAATTGAATACTTTGACGATGTTGAAAACACTCCGGAACCCAAAAGGGCCAAAAGAACATGGATAGAAGTCAAAACTTTTCTTCAACAACATTCGAAAGAATATTTAAAAATTGTTGAATCACTCTAACCTCTAATGTCCAGTATCTAATCCCTGCCTTTCCCGCTGATAACTGCTCACGCATTACTTGTTCTTTCTATACGCCATTTGCTATTCGCCATGCGCCGTTTTTTCTCTAATCTCTAAAGTCTAACCTCTTTTTTCCCATACGCCATTGGCCATATGCTATACGCTATTCGCCGCCGTTTTATGCTAAAATATTTATCAAATCACATCGGAGACAGAAATGGATAACGTCAAAATAACGAAAAACAAAATCTCAACTTTTCTGAATTCACATCAAACCGTTATCAGCGGAACGTTTTGGATAACGTTTTTCACTTTATCA
>NZ_JBMFWB010000043.1:0-2312 GCF_049965695.1 Athalassotoga sp.
TCGCATCCTTTCAAATTCTTTAATCACACTTTTGACGATATTTCTAAGAAAAATCCCCGCAGCCTTGTTTCTGCGGGGGCGTAACTCACATTAAAGCGATGATCAGAACCTGAAGGGAAAGTTCCCATCCAGGTTTTCATTCCTCAAAGGTAGGATATAAACAGGTTTTATGTAACAGATCATCATACTGTAGTATATGAGTTTTCATTCCTCAAAGGTAGGATATAAACCTACTACCGGTATAATGCTAAAAGAAACCCCATATAAGTTTTCATTCCTCAAAGGTAGGATATAAACTGGTGACTGGATATCATCAGTCACAGTAGAAATAACGTTTTCATTCCTCAAAGGTAGGATATAAACATTTTGAGGCGCATAAGAAGTTTGTCAATGTCTACGTTTTCATTCCTCAAAGGTAGGATATAAACGTGAGGATTTTATCGATGTCGAGTGATATGTCTAGTTTTCATTCCTCAAAGGTAGGATATAAACAAATATTAAGAAGAATCAGGAGTCTTTCCATGTCAACGTTTTCATTCCTCAAAGGTAGGATATAAACTTATACGGTACCATTGAATACCTATGTGGCATTTGATAGTTTTCATTCCTCAAAGGTAGGATACAACTTGGCACGTAGCATGTGGCTCGTGGCATGTAGAATAAAATTGAGAATTAAAAATTGAAAATGCAAAATTAAAACTGTTCACTCTTCACTAATCACTGTTCACTGGCGCCATTGGCCATAGGCCATGCGCCAACTCATTCCTCAAAGGTAGGATATAAACGAAGTTTTTTGTCCTCGCTCTCCCGCAAGGGAGGGCTGTTTTCATTCCTCAAAGGTAGGATATAAACGAAGATTTTCATAGGTATTTGTTATTTGTTTTAGATGGGTTTTCATTCCTCAAAGGTAGGATATAAACAAATGAATCTGTTCGTATCATAGACGGTATGGATGGGGTTTTCATTCCTCAAAGGTAAGATACAACTTGGCACGTAGGATGTGGCTCATAGCACGTAGAATAAAATTGAGAATTAAAAATTGAAAATGCAAAATTAAAACTATTCACTTCTCACTAATCACTGCTCACTGGCGCCATTGGCCATAGGCCATGCGCCAACTCATTCCTCAAAGGTAGGATATAAACTAACAATTCCGGCCTACGGTTATTTGAAAGCACATCTTGGTTTTCATTCCTCAAAGGTAGGATATAAACTTTGTTGGCTCGAGGGAGCCGGTGAAATGGTTTTAGTTTTCATTCCTCAAAGGTAGGATATAAACCATAGGAACAATTGAAAATATGCACATAACGGATCTGTTTTCATTCCTCAAAGGTAGGATATAAACTGAATTATGCATCTCAAGCTTTTAAGGCTCTCGTACGTTTTCATTCCTCAAAGGTAGGATATAAACTGAAAACGGGAAACCCGTTTTCAAAACTGGAAAGACTGGTTTTCATTCCTCAAAGGTAGGATATAAACTCAAATGACCGAGAATTTAAAAAAAGAATTGCATGTTTTCATTCCTCAAAGGTAGGATATAAACAGACTTATCCACAGTGTCCATTGTCGCGAATACCAGTTTTCATTCCTCAAAGGTAGGATATAAACAAAAAAAGATGAAAGAACAAGATGCTTTGAATATGGTTTTCATTCCTCAAAGGTAGGATATAAACAATTTGAATAAAATGAATGATTCCAATTTAAGTTAGTTTTCATTCCTCAAAGGTAGGATATAAACACATCAAAACTGCGGAAAGGATTTTGGGCATTGAAATATGTTTTCATTCCTCAAAGGTAGGATATAAACGTCAAAAGGCAAATGATGCTGGAAATAATTTAGTTTGTTTTCATTCCTCAAAGGTAGGATATAAACTTGAGCAGGGGGATATTGGGTATATTGCCCTTGCGTTTTCATTCCTCAAAGGTAGGATATAAACATATCATTATGATATAAAAAGCGCTTATCCGAGTGTGAGTTTTCATTCCTCAAAGGTAGGATATAAACGAAGTAATTGATTTAACGACTGTTCATTCTGATGCGCTGTTTTCATTCCTCAAAGGTAGGATATAAACTTTACGGAGTTGGAGCGGTTGGAAATTATCTTCTCGGTTTTCATTCCTCAAAGGTAGGATATAAACGGTTTGTATGTGAGCAAGTACCGAGTTATTTTTTAGGTTTTCATTCCTCAAAGGTAGGATATAAACTTATGATTGGACTGAAGGGTCGATTGGAAGACAAGATTGTTTTCATTCCTCAAAGGTAGGATATAAACAATATAAGGATTACGATCGTCTCGTATCACTTTCTTTGT
>NZ_JBMFWB010000044.1:0-2245 GCF_049965695.1 Athalassotoga sp.
GTGTGAGTGGCCCATCGCGTAAATTGTAAAAGGCAAACCCTCTATCTTCAAAGCGTTCGTAAGATGTTTGACAGCGTTTATAATCTGGGATCTGACCTTTTGGTTCAGTTTGACTCCCATATTTATTTTGAAATTGGGTGCTTCCCATTCCTTCATGAGGTCGGCCATCATTTCATCGTCCAAACTTCTCGATTCATACTCTTGCGTTGAAGAAGGAATGTCTATCATGCCGAGAGATTCCATAAAGATTCTATATATCTTGTCTTTCAGCTCGTCATCAACGGCCTCTATGAGATTTGAAACCATATCAAAGGCAAGAAAGCCATCCAAAACCTCTTTGTCAAAGGTCGTCACGAAGGCTTTATCAAGCGACGGGGCGTAATTTGTCGTCCCGAACAAACCTTTCGGAACGCTTTCTATCTCGATCGAGTGGGATTTCCCATCGCAAAACTTTGTAACGTCCAAGAATCTGTGATGCTCGTTTATCTCGCCGTAAGAGACGGAATCTATCCTGACAAGCGATTCTCCTCCGGTCCATATTTCCAAAGAAGCAATTTGAGAAGAGCCAACCTTTTCTAAAACAACGCTTGATCTGAAGATGACCGGAAATTCTTTGTAATTCCACATCTCTCCGATTTTTATCTTTTTTGCCTTTCCGTTTACCTCGATGGTCCATTCATCGATCACCTTTCTTGAGATGATGGAAAGCGGAAATAACTCGCTGACCTGCCTTTTGAGTCTTCTGTAATCAAGGTCTTTCCATTTGCCGGATGAGAAGTACATCTTATCAACTCCTTTTCACGTTCAAATTCTTTGGATCTGTAAATATATCAAACCTTACCATATTCAACACGATATCATCTCCTAAAACCCATTGTTGTTAAACGTAGCCGAAGGCAAAAACACTTTATTCATGAGATCTGTCTGTAACTCTTTGCCTTTAAGTTTACCCAATCTCACAGCATCTTTAGGTGTTATGTATCCTAAAAATATCTGGCTGAATGTCTGTATATCACATTCAACGGATGAATTATCCGCTTTTTGAACTTTTGCATGTCCTCCGGAGATCTCGACATGCCATGGACCTTTATTCCACGGAGCAAATTGATCCGATATTTCGATATCAAAAGTGGCATTCAAATCTTCTTGGTATTTTCGAATCGTCAAAGCCTTTTCAACGTCTACAACTCGAAACATCATGCCTGTTGTTAATTTCATATCGACCCTGGGATTGGGCAAAATAATATGTAATTTTTCGTCTGTGGCTGTTGACCATATAACCTGATCAATCTGAGATTGGTGAGAATATATAATAGATAACGTTTGACCCTTTTCTTTCATTATTTCAAGCCATCTTTTTAAAATCAATGCCACATGACCCGCATGCCTACCTTCTGGCAAAGATGCCACCATCGCTATCCCTCCCATATCCATGGGAGATCCATTTATCATGATTTTGAATGGAATATCCTCTGCAAGTGCCATCAATTGATCGGATTCGTCATCGTAAAAGCCAAGAACATTTTCCGGCTTTATATATTGAAGTTTGTACGACGTCAAGTTGTCGGAGACTTCGTGCAACCACGGAAAGCAGTAAGTGACTATCTGCTGGGCACGCTCGTATTCATCTGATTTTATAAACCTTATGGCCATTTTCATCATCAACCTTTCTCAAAAAATACCGGATTTGCAATGACAAGAGGGGTTCAAACTTTTCTCTTCTTTGTCCCTCTCACATAGATCATATCAGCAGAAGGTCATAAATCAAAAGTAAAAAGCCCCTTTGCAGGGGCTTTAGAAAGTGATTTGCGGCACGATACATTTTTTTATCCCGTCATCCCGCACTTGATGCGGGATCGCATTTTCGTGTAAGTTTTAAAGGCGATCCCTGATGAACTCAGGGATGACAAACGAACTTCGACTGCTCACTCCATTACTGCTCACTGGCGCCATTGGCCATAGGCCATGCGCCAACTCATTCCTCAAAGGTAGGATAGGAACAAGAATGTAAAGGAGAGGTGAGGTAAAATGTTAAGTAAGGTTTTCATTCCTCAAAGGTAGGATGAACAAAAACGCATATAGCACATAGCAGAAAAAGGATTAGGGATCAGACATTAGAGATAGTTCGTGACGCGTAACGCGTGATCCGTAATCAATAAAGTTACCGTTCACTCTTCACTAATCACTGCTCACTGGCGCCATTGGCCATAGGCCATGCGCCAACTCATTCCTCAAAGGTAGGATA
>NZ_JBMFWB010000045.1:0-1979 GCF_049965695.1 Athalassotoga sp.
CTGGAGCCGACGCAAAAAAACAACACGTAGCGGGTAGCCGGTGGCGCGTGGAAAAAAACGGTGACGGGTAACGCGTGACGCGTAATCGGCAACAGTGCGTGGCTAATAGCATATGGCAAGAAAGAGACATTAGGGATTGGAGATTAGAGGAAAAAACAGTAACGCGTGATCAGTAATGCGTAAGCAGCCAAAGGCAAAAGGCGATTCCTTGTCAAGCAAGGAATGACGGACTGGCCGCGAATGCTGGAGCCGACGCACAAAAAGGCACATCGCATATCGGGAATAACAGATGGAGGAAATGATTGGAGAAACCCGCATTTTATTTCAAAATGATCTTAAGTGGCATTTTGATGGGCATTTCGATGGTGCTCCCCGGAACCAGTTGGCCTGTTATGGCGATAATTTTGGGGGTTTATGAACCTTTGATGCTTGCGCTGAATAAATTGTTTTCCGCCCCAAAAACACTTACAAGACATGATGTAAGATTACTTCTGTTTTTGATCATAGGTATAGGACCGGCCATATTTTTTACCGCTTATTTCATTTTGGGTCTGCTTATGAAATTTGCATTTGAAATAAATGCCGTTTTTATAGGCCTTATTTTGGGATCTGTTTATCTCATTTACATCGAGATAAAGAAAAAAGGATTTTCGGAATTTTTATGGTTTTTCTTGGGTATCGCGGTTGTTGTGGTTCCGCTTTTGTTTGGTTTTAAGATAAGCAATTTAAGGTTTTTTGCGACTATCTTCGGCTCGAGGATGCTTGATTTCATATCCGGATTGATCGTTTCTACTTCGCTTCCGGCCATCGGAGACACGATAATGTTGCTTTTACTCGGAAATTACAGGCATCTTTTGAACGCCGTGAGAACTTTTGATTTTACGACACTTTTGATCTTTTTATCCGGATTTTTGATAGGCTTTTTTGCTTTCGTCAGAATAATCGGAAGTCTTTTGAAAAATTACCGTTCTCAAACTTACGCTTTCATAATAGGCCTTATGATGGCCTCGATAACTTCAATATGGCCCTTCACAAGGCACACTTACGATCTGTCCCGTGTTATACTTTTTATGATCTTGGTTGCAGGAGGTTTTTTGATCTCTTTTTACCTTGAAAAGATTTCTACAAAGAAGGTAAAGCATGGAAATGGATGAAAATTACAAAACCGTGATTAACGAGATCATAGAAAAGGTTAAAAAAGATTATTCAGAAGAATCGGCTGAAATAGTCAGACATGCGTATGAATTCGCAAAATCGGCACATCAAAGTCAATCAAGGGCTTCAGGAGAGCCCTACATCTCTCATCCTGTTCAGGTTGCCAAAATAGTCGCAGATATGGGAATGGATGTGCCTTCCATCTGCACGGCATTGCTTCATGACGTCGCTGAAGACACAAAAGTCCCGCTTGAAGAGATAGAAAAGCAATTCGGTCATGAAATAGCCACAATGGTAAATGGCCTGACGAAGATAAAAACGCTTGAAAATGAAGACATAAAATTTTCAGAGATAGAGACTATAAGAAAGATGATCTTCGCGATGGCGCAGGATGTACGCGTTGTTTTGATAAAATTGGCTGACAGGTTACACAACATGAGAACCGTAGAAGGCTTTGCCGAAGAGGAAAAGAGAAAAGAAAAGGCTAAACAAACTCTCGAAGTTTACGCTCCGATTGCAAACAGGCTTGGCATATACACGATGAAAAGGGAATTGGAGGATCTCTCATTTAAGCAACTTTATCCTCAAGAATACATAGAGGTGAAAAAACTTGTGGATAAAAAAATTCAGGAACGCAGTCAGGAAATAGGGTATTACAAATCTGAGATTGCCAATCTTCTGAAACAAAACGGAATAGAATTCACGGAGATAAGCGGAAGGGCAAAGCATTTTTACAGCATATGGATGAAAATGAAAGAAAAAAACAAATCTTTTGACGAGATATACGACCTTTTTGCGATAAGAGTCATAGTTAAAAACATACC
>NZ_JBMFWB010000046.1:0-1898 GCF_049965695.1 Athalassotoga sp.
ATAAAATTCCGTATTTTGGTTCCTATCCTACCTTTGAGGAATGAAAACTGGAATTTTGCAAAAGCATATTTTTTGAAGGCCTTGGGTTCCTATCCTACCTTTGAGGAATGAAAACAGAATAAGGCTATAAAAACAAACACCGAGGCAATTATAGTTCCTATCCTACCTTTGAGGAATGAAAACATTCCTTCACTAAACTTGAAAATGTCTCATAATCTTCGTTCCTATCCTACCTTTGAGGAATGAAAACGACGGAACAACACTCGCATTTGCAGGGAACGCTGGTTCCTATCCTACCTTTGAGGAATGAAAACTGAGTTTTTCACACAGCAACGGCTCAAGTTGTTTTATCTGTTCCTATCCTACCTTTGAGGAATGAAAACATGATTTTAGCGATGCTACAAAAGACGTGTTTGTAAATGTTCCTATCCTACCTTTGAGGAATGAAAACTAACAAAAAAGTGATTATCAATTAGTACTTCATCTTTGTTCCTATCCTACCTTTGAGGAATGAAAACAGATCATCTACCCTTTGTCGCACTCGAATGAATGTCGGGTTCCTATCCTACCTTTGAGGAATGAAAACCTTATTTGACTACCCGTCAAAGATAACCATTTATCGAGTTCCTATCCTACCTTTGAGGAATGAAAACCGATAATAATCAACAAACGTCATTTTAACTCCTCCCGTTCCTATCCTACCTTTGAGGAATGAAAACGATGGTAATGATTGAATATTAAGTATATCTCGTTCGTTCCTATCCTACCTTTGAGGAATGAAAACGGGGAAAGAGGGTAAGAAGGACTCGTATGCGATATATCGTTCCTATCCTACCTTTGAGGAATGAAAACCAAGAATATCAAAAACGTGAAGAAGAACATCAAAAAGGTTCCTATCCTACCTTTGAGGAATGAAAACCTTTCGGTGAGGACTTCCGGGCTTAAGTTCCTTATCGTTCCTATCCTACCTTTGAGGAATGAAAACTTTGGTAATCATTGATCCCTCTGGTACGGAGATCAGTTCCTATCCTACCTTTGAGGAATGAAAACATCCTCCTTAAGATTTCTCTTAAAATCGCTCCGTTCAGTTCCTATCCTACCTTTGAGGAATGAAAACTTTAAAGCGTTCAACAAGGTAGAGGGTATCTGTTCGTTCCTATCCTACCTTTGAGGAATGAAAACTAGGAGTATGCTTTTTAACCCATCTATTTGCTTTTTGTTCCTATCCTACCTTTGAGGAATGAAAACAGTATATCGTTGATTTGTTCATTTAACATCGCTCTTGTGTTCCTATCCTACCTTTGAGGAATGAAAACTCTGGAGATAATTTTTTAACAACACTTCCCAACATAGTTCCTATCCTACCTTTGAGGAATGAAAACTCGTAGATTGTGCAACTCCAGCCATGTACTCATTGCGTTCCTATCCTACCTTTGAGGAATGAAAACATTGCACGAATCGCCTTGGCCGAAAAATAATGTTTCAGAGTTCCTATCCTACCTTTGAGGAATGAAAACCTTGTGGTCTTGCAAGCATAATCGTTTTTTCCGGTAGTTCCTATCCTACCTTTGAGGAATGAAAACATTCCATATCCCTCTTGATCTGATTTGGATATATTAGTTCCTATCCTACCTTTGAGGAATGAAAACCAATGCCCTTCGTACCATGTCGGATACTCATCAACAGTTCCTATCCTACCTTTGAGGAATGAAAACCAACTAACTGAAAAATTCGATGTTAAAACCTGTAAAGTTCCTATCCTACCTTTGAGGAATGAAAACCCGAATCCGAGTATGAGATTAACTCCCGAATTATGGTTCCTATCCTACCTTTGAGGAATGAGTTGGCGCATGGCCTATGGCCAATGGCGCCGGTGAGCAGTGATTAGTGAGGAGTGA
>NZ_JBMFWB010000047.1:0-1697 GCF_049965695.1 Athalassotoga sp.
TCACTCCTCACTAATCACTGCTCACCGGCGCCATTGGCCATAGGCCATGCGCCAACTCATTCCTCAAAGGTAGGATATAAACGACGAGGTTGTGTATGACGAGTACTTAGTTGAGCCCACGTTTTCATTCCTCAAAGGTAGGATATAAACGAAGAAATTGAACAAGTTAAAAAATCTGAAAGTGCCGTTTTCATTCCTCAAAGGTAGGATATAAACAAAAAAGGGTATTTATTTGATGTATTGTCTATTCCGTTTTCATTCCTCAAAGGTAGGATATAAACACCTTAGATGGTAATGCTTATACATATTCTCTTACAAGTTTTCATTCCTCAAAGGTAGGATATAAACAAACGAGGTATATAAACCGTTGTACCAGCATTCAAGTTTTCATTCCTCAAAGGTAGGATATAAACTTTGAAGGCTTGATTGATTCCTTGCCCCTTCCGGGGCAGGTTTTCATTCCTCAAAGGTAGGATATAAACCAATTTAACCGGTGTTGACATTTTATCACCTCTTTGGTTTTCATTCCTCAAAGGTAGGATATAAACGTTAAGAGGTGAACCAACATATAATTCAAATTCAAGTTTTCATTCCTCAAAGGTAGGATATAAACAATTCTTTGGACGTTTTGGCTTTGACGTCACAAATTGGGTTTTCATTCCTCAAAGGTAGGATATAAACAGAAAGGATGCGACGTGTAAGACAAGAGAAAAAGCCTGGTTTTCATTCCTCAAAGGTAGGATATAAACACTAATGGATGGGATTGGTACGATCTAAAACAAACAAAGTTTTCATTCCTCAAAGGTAGGATATAAACCATCCAATTTGCTTACAGAAGACCAGTTTTTGAATAAGGTTTTCATTCCTCAAAGGTAGGATATAAACCTTATTGAGTAGGTCAATTCGTGGAGATCACAGAGTTTTCATTCCTCAAAGGTAGGATATAAACGGATTTGTGGTTGAAGAGATTCCGTCCAGTTTCTTAAAGTTTTCATTCCTCAAAGGTAGGATATAAACAGGAAAAAGCAAACAGATGGGTAAAACAACATACTAGTTTTCATTCCTCAAAGGTAGGATATAAACAAAGAGTTAGGGTCATAGACATTGAGGGAGAAACTTTGTTTTCATTCCTCAAAGGTAGGATATAAACCATCTTATCGAATACAACAACTTATTTAGTAATTTCAGTTTTCATTCCTCAAAGGTAGGATATAAACCAATTCTGATTATCATAGTTATTTGGTGTTTGTATTAGAGTTTTCATTCCTCAAAGGTAGGATATAAACGCAATTTACTGCAACGATAGCATTTTATCCGACTGGTTTTCATTCCTCAAAGGTAGGATATAAACCTAAGAGATTTCTAAGGTCATGGATGCCTAAGACATGTTTTCATTCCTCAAAGGTAGGATATAAACAATAACCGGTCAAAAGAAAGGCAGTATACATAAGAAAGTTTTCATTCCTCAAAGGTAGGATATAAACGAAGATACTTCGAAAGGAGGCACTTTCATGTCTATTAGTTTTCATTCCTCAAAGGTAGGATATAAACCTAACTCTGATAAGATATCTGAAGATGTGAAGAAAGAAAGTTTTCATTCCTCAAAGGTAGGATATAAACCCCGTTGACATAGTATAACATAAGGATTTCTGAAAGTCAATTTTTTGGAAAAGTATGTGAACTTGTATACATAAAAG
>NZ_JBMFWB010000048.1:0-1669 GCF_049965695.1 Athalassotoga sp.
CTTCACTAATCACTGTTCACTGGCGCCATTGGCCATAGGCCATGCGCCAACTCATTCCTCAAAGGTAGGATATAAACTGATTCAAATGGTAAACCTGTTTATAAAGTTGGAAAAAGTTTTCATTCCTCAAAGGTAGGATATAAACCAGGTATGAGTATTTCACAGGTTTTAAGAATTGCTTTGTTTTCATTCCTCAAAGGTAGGATATAAACTAGAAAACATCATAAAAGCCCGAAATATTCACGAGTAGGTTTTCATTCCTCAAAGGTAGGATATAAACAACGAGTGGTAAGGAAGAGAAATGGTATTATGGCAGGTTTTCATTCCTCAAAGGTAGGATATAAACTAACAACGTTCTTGATATTCAGTTTGTGTTGTCCAAGTTTTCATTCCTCAAAGGTAGGATATAAACGGTATAGTTTATGCTATTTCCTTTGATTTTACACAGTTTTCATTCCTCAAAGGTAGGATATAAACTTTGTAAAAAATAATGGAATAAAACAAACTTTTACAAGTTTTCATTCCTCAAAGGTAGGATATAAACAACAAGAATGAATGAATCCGACATTGCACGTAGAATGTTTTCATTCCTCAAAGGTAGGATATAAACAAAAAGGATCGAACGACTGGGAATCGTGATAACTCCTGTTTTCATTCCTCAAAGGTAGGATATAAACAAACCTAATTTTGAGCAGGAGGTCTATGGTAAGTATATGTTTTCATTCCTCAAAGGTAGGATATAAACATATGAGGAATTAAGGGCTCTGGCAATAAAAAATGCAAGTTTTCATTCCTCAAAGGTAGGATATAAACGGTAAAGTCGCTCGCGCTCCCTCGCTACGCTCGCCCTGTTTTCATTCCTCAAAGGTAGGATATAAACTCTTACACGGTCGCGTTGTTCTTAATTGAAAAATTTCTGTTTTCATTCCTCAAAGGTAGGATATAAACGGATCAACAAATTCAAGACTTCATCAAGGGCATGCTTGGTTTTCATTCCTCAAAGGTAGGATATAAACCAATTATATCTTTAGACCCTATTCAATGTCAAGACTTTGTTTTCATTCCTCAAAGGTAGGATATAAACTCGAAGTGAAGAGGACGCGATAGGATACGCGATCGCCGATAAGTTTTCATTCCTCAAAGGTAGGATATAAACTAAAGATATTCCGGCCGTTAGAAATGAAAAGGAAGGTTTTCATTCCTCAAAGGTAGGATATAAACCGTAAATGACATAGGCCTATCGTTAGATGAGATCGAGTTTTCATTCCTCAAAGGTAGGATATAAACGAAAGCAGAAGGAAAAGAAAAAGTTGTTAATTGGATTATGTTTTCATTCCTCAAAGGTAGGATATAAACCTGAGAAATCAGATACTCCGAACAAAGATCTTATCTAGTTTTCATTCCTCAAAGGTAGGATATAAACTGAAGATGAGGTGCGCCACGTGTCTGGAATTCTTGGAAGTTTTCATTCCTCAAAGGTAGGATATAAACCAAACAGAATTAAAAGTATGATCTAAGTTGATTTATGTTTTCATTCCTCAAAGGTAGGATATAAACAATAAATGAAAGGTGATGATAGTATGGGTACGTTTGGTTTTCATTCCTCAAAGGTAGGATATAAACCCGTTGACATAGTATAACATAAGGATTTCTGAAAGTCAATTTTTTG
>NZ_JBMFWB010000049.1:0-1504 GCF_049965695.1 Athalassotoga sp.
CCCAACCTTTACATCTATTCCAAACTTTTCTTTGAAATACCTTTTGCCATATAAACTTTGCCTTACGAAAGACTCTCCAGAAGGTATGTTACAATCGGGCTGGACCCACCATCCGTTGACTATGTTCCATCTGCCGGATTTTACGAGTTTTGCTATCTCATCGAATAATTGAGAATCTGTCTTTTCGATCCATTCATACATCATGGCCTCGCCCTTCGTAAAGATCAGATCGTCAGAATTTTTTAACATTTCGACCATTGTCCGGCAGGTCGAGATCATCTCGGAGACTCCTTCGGGCCATCTCCATAGCCAGACCGGATCTATGTGCGCGTTACCAATCATGTGAATGATCATCTCTTCATCATCCTTTCTAATTATCAAAAAGCCATTTAGGCTTAATTTTTTATTATCGTATTTTCAACACATTTCACCCTTCCGTGCGCTGATGCGCCCAATGCTACGACAAATGCGTCTCCCAGTGTCGATAATTCAACCTTTATTTCATGATCGTAGAAAAGATATTTCTTTATAGTGTTTCTAACCGAATTCAGGAAAGTATTTCCAAGATAGGTCGCCTTTCCTCCTAAAAAGATCGTCGATATGCCTGTAAGGTGAATCGTTGAAACTATTACCGCGCCAACCTCTTCTCCAACTTCTTTTAAAAATTCAATTACTTTTTTATCTCCGTCCTTTTCGGCCTTTTTCAGACTTTCAAAGTTCGATATTCCAAATGCTTTGACTCTGTCGAGAATGGCATCCGCACCGTAAATATCTTCAAGATATTTGAACTTACCATCATCTTTTACAAGAAAATGTCCCATCTCACCTGCGTAACCGTATTCTCCGTGATGAATTTCTCCATTTAAGATTATGCCGGATCCGATACCTTCTTCCATATGAATGTATATGAACGAGTTCAAATTCTTACCTTTCCCATAGTATTTTTCGGCGATCGCCGCCACATCGGCGTCATTTTCTATCCATGTGTTAACTTTGTATTTGTTCGAAAAGATCTTTGCAAGCGGTACATTTTCAAATTCCAAAAATTTTGCCGGTTTTAGAATAATCCCGTTTTTAGAGTCAAGTGTTCCGGGTGCTCCGAAAGTTATAGCGTTTACTTTGTTCGAATTGTTGAGTATAAGATTGTCTGCTATCTTAAAGACAGAATTCATTATTGAATCGTAATCAAGTGAGGTATAGCGTTGGGATTTTCTGCTTAAAATTTTTCCACTTGCATCAACAAGGCATCCTTCAACCTGCTTTCTGAGAATTCCTATTCCGACAACGTAAAAAGCATCGGGTACAATTTCAAGCAAGGTTTGAGGCTTTCCTATTTTGGATGGATCGTGATCTTTTTCTTTTTCTCTTATAAATCCCAATTCCACAAAATTTTTGGTGATTTCTCCGACAGTGGTTTTTGTGAGATCTACTGATTACCGCTAATGAGCCTGAACTTGTATAATAAAAGTATGGATAAAAAAATAGCAGAATGGAAAAGGGTACG
>NZ_JBMFWB010000050.1:0-1504 GCF_049965695.1 Athalassotoga sp.
AGGAAAAGTTCCCATCCAGGTTTTCATTCCTCAAAGGTAGGATATAAACAATTCTGTCTTGATATTCGCTGTTACATCATTTACATGTTTTCATTCCTCAAAGGTAGGATATAAACGTTTTTTATCCTCACCCTCTCGACAGAGAGGGCTTGTTTTCATTCCTCAAAGGTAGGATATAAACAGATATAACAACGAAAGATGTATTGTTTTCAAATTAGTTTTCATTCCTCAAAGGTAGGATATAAACGGGGGGTTTTGGTATTTGTTGGTAGAATATTCTTTGTTTTCATTCCTCAAAGGTAGGATATAAACTTTGCCCAATCCTGCATTGTTTGCATACCTGCTTAAATAGTTTTCATTCCTCAAAGGTAGGATATAAACAAGGTGATGGCATGGCCAAATTACTGCTATCCAATTTTGTTTTCATTCCTCAAAGGTAGGATATAAACGGCTAACGTCATTGCATTACTAAAAGATAATCAATGTTTTCATTCCTCAAAGGTAGGATATAAACAAAAAATGGGAATTAGCATAGATGAAGCAAAGAGGTTTCGTTTTCATTCCTCAAAGGTAGGATATAAACCATGCTTCAAACATGCTCGACTTTTCTAATTACAAGTTTTCATTCCTCAAAGGTAGGATATAAACAAACGAAGGCCATCATGATGGGAGTATACGCTTCGTTCGCGTTTTCATTCCTCAAAGGTAGGATATAAACGCAAAGATTGAATTTCTATGTCAAGAGTTCGAAAGTTTTCATTCCTCAAAGGTAGGATATAAACAAATAAAACTGTTGATGTTTATAAGTTGGATGTAAGGGAGTTTTCATTCCTCAAAGGTAGGATATAAACCTTGTCCTCCCATTAGGGAGGGCTTGGATAAGGAACTGTTTTCATTCCTCAAAGGTAGGATATAAACGGCCTCACATTGAGATTGATTTAGGGGCTTGCTCCAGTTTTCATTCCTCAAAGGTAGGATATAAACATATGTTGATGGGGAAGTTATTTGGTCAAACACTGATGTTTTCATTCCTCAAAGGTAGGATATAAACAAAAAGGGAGGTAATAATATGACAGGTGGAGTGTTAAAGTTTTCATTCCTCAAAGGTAGGATATAAACAATTAAATCTTCCGAAATTACAGATACCGTCTACAAAGTTTTCATTCCTCAAAGGTAGGATATAAACGGGCACAGGAGGTAAAAATGAATGGGGCTGTTTTAAGGTTTTCATTCCTCAAAGGTAGGATATAAACGGTAGAAATGTAAGTTTTTTATCTTTGCTCCCTTTTCAGGTTTTCATTCCTCAAAGGTAGGATATAAACTGCAGATTTTTACGTCAGATTTTTCAATTAGTTTTAAGTTTTCATTCCTCAAAGGTAGGATATAAACATGATGATTTATCATACAAGTATAAAGTCGCTTGGCAAGTTTTCATTCCTCAAAGGTAGGATATAAACCCGTTAATATAGTATAACATAAGGATTTCTGAAAGTCAATTTTTTGG
>NZ_JBMFWB010000051.1:0-1341 GCF_049965695.1 Athalassotoga sp.
GCAACTGATGTCCTGTCCTAGCATTGGTTTGATATGAAATTTTATGAAAATCAGAAAAAGCACCATGCATACAAACAAAATGAAAAAGCAGTTGAGGATGGTGTTGGTGCTACAAGCTTTGCACAAAAGGATAAAAGCAAAGATCTTATTTGTTTTATTTGTGGTAAACCAGGTCACAGGAGCCCCCAGTGCCCTGATAAGGACAGTATCCCAAGAAATCAATGGGCCATCAAAAAAGCGATGGCAGGTATGCAGTCAAAGGGCAAAGGAGATGCTGATGATGATGACAAATCCACTAAAACTTCAACATCAAACAGGAGTGTCCACCATAAGAAAACTGAAAAAGGATGGAGTGGACTTACTGTGTCTGCCAAAGCACAGGAGTGCGGCAGTATGCACAAACAGATTGATCAAAAGAAGAGCAAAGAGACTTAAAAAGATCTAAAAGATGTGATTTTACTTGACTCTGGATCAAGTATTGGAGCGACTTTCATGAATCCAGACTTGGTTACTGGAATCAAGGTTGCTAAGCATCCACTAATGATGACTACAAATGCTGGATCCAAGGTTATTGGACTCAAAGGCCATGGAAATGGTTTTGGAAAAGTTTACTATGATCCAACCAGCATGGCAAACATTTTTGGACTTGCTCAATTGGCTGACAAGTACCGAGTTACATTTGACTCAGAGGTTGAAAATGCATTTGTTGTTCATGTGAATGACAGAGTTGTTAAATTTGCTCGCACACCAGAAGGGTTGTATGCCTACAAACCCAGTGATCGCTACCTTGCAGAAGTAGCAGAATCCAAATGTATGAACCCACCAGACAGTACTGATGCTGTGACTGACTACCGTGGCAAAAGTTTTCTTATCTCCAGTGTGGAGGAAAACCGCAAAGGCTACACGCAGTGCCAGTTTGATGATGCTCGTTGGAAGAATTATCAAAAAGAGAAAAATTACTGTACTATTCATGAATCTGAACCAGAGGACACAGAGGGTTACAAGACAGGATTCAGAATTTGGATTTCTTCGCTGACAGAGCGATGACTCTTCGCTTTCCCCTCTCCTCTCACTTTCTTTAGTTAACTGATGTAGTAGTAACAGGTTGTTGCTCATCATCTCTTAAAGTGTAATACCAACATTAACTAAAGAAAGCATCATTTGATTGTTGTTGAATCTGTCTGAGGTACAGGCAGAAGAAAAAACAAGTGTTTTCGTGAAGAAACGAGATTAAGCGGTGAAGGTATCACCCAGAAGGTCAACAGGGGCGCAGAAACACGATTCCCCACGATTACCGTACAGCTGTACGCGATTTCAGTACCAAGAGTTCCGAAAACTCAG
>NZ_JBMFWB010000052.1:0-1245 GCF_049965695.1 Athalassotoga sp.
CCAACCATTATCGCCTTCATCCCGCTTCCACAGACCATGTTAACGGTAAATGCCGGCACTTCAACGGGAATTCCCGCGTATATAGAGGCCTGCCTCGCAGGGCCCATGCCTTCGCCGGCCACAAGTACATTCCCCATGATGACTTCGTTAACTTCTTTTGGATCAACGTGCGCCTGTTCCATGGCGCCCTTTATCGCTATAGATCCAAGTTTTGTTGCCGGAATGTCTTTCAAACTTCCACCAAAAACACCTATCGCCGTCCTTTTTGCACCTATTATGTAAATCTTCATCTTAATCTTATGCCTCCTCTTAAATCAATTGACAATTGATAATTTATAGTTGACAATTGTTCATTTTCAATTTTCAATTGTCCATTCTAAAAGACCAGTCCTCCGTCAACGCCGAGTACCTGACCGGTTATGTAATTTGCTTCATCGGAGGCCAAAAAGAGATATGCATTCGCGACATCTATGGCCTCTCCCATTTTCCCGAGAGGAGTTTTCGCCTTCATTTGCTCTATAACCTTTTCCGGCACACTTTCGGTCATGGGTGTCTTAATGAAGCCCGGTGCGACTGCATTCGCACGTATGTTGTACCTTGCGAATTCTTTTGCCCATGTTTTCGTCATGCCAATCAAACCGGCCTTGGCCGCTGCATAGTTTGTTTGGCCTATGTTTCCGTATATTCCGACAACCGAAGACGCGTTCAATATGACTCCATTTCTTTGGTTCATCATGTAAGATACAACCGCCTGAGTTACGTTGTAGATTCCTTTAAGGTTTATCGAGATGACCGCATCGAAATCCGATTCCGGCATTCTGACAAGAAAATTGTCTCTCGTTATGCCTGCGTTGTTTACAAGAATATCGATATGTCCTAAATCCGAAAAGATCTTATCGACTATTGTTTTAACCTCGTCATGCTTTGAAACGTCCATTTTGTATATCCTGTAAGAATCTCCAATTTCAGACTTTGCCTTTTGCAAAGCCTCCTCGTTGTAATCACATGCGGCAACGATTGCGCCTTCTTTTATGAACAACTTGGAAGTCTCCAATCCGATTCCGCTTGCCGCCCCCGTTATAATCGCCACTTTTCCCTTTAACCTCATATTTGACCTCCTCAAAATGAACAATTCTCAATCGTTGCAAGTATCAGTATACTGAACCATTTTTAAATTCCGAATCGCAGCTCCGGCAGATGCCCCACTCGATGTCTGGTCCTCGCTATGCTGCGGAGGCCATCTCG
>NZ_JBMFWB010000053.1:0-1227 GCF_049965695.1 Athalassotoga sp.
CAGATGGTGGTGACATTTGTTTTGATTCTGCCACCTCAGCCAGGTAGCGCTTTGTAGGTTTGTATGCATATAAACCTTCGGGCGTGCGGGAGAATTTGATTTTCCCGTTGTTTACATGCACGACAAATGCATCCTCGACATCCGAGTCGAAGATAACTCTGCAGCGATCGACCATTTCCGAAAGTCCGAAAATGTTTGCCATCATTGTTGGATCATAGTAGACCTTACCAAATCCTTTTACCTGTCCTTCCAGGCCAATGAGTTTTTCTCCTGCATTTGTTGTCATGTTGATTGGTTGCTTGGCCATTTTAATGTCTGTGACCAAGTCTGGGTTCATAAAGGTTGCACCAATACTTGATCCTGAGTCAAGTAAGATGACATCTTTCATGTCTTTATGATGTACAGCACATTGTTTGTGCACTGCTGCACCTAACATATCATTTGTCTTTGTTGCAACATGGAGTTGATAGCCACTCCATCCTTTCTTTGAGCGAGCACTCCTGCTCGATGTCGTCGTTTTGACGGATTCTTCTGCCGACATTTCTGACATGTCATCAGCAGCATCACTGTCATTTCCACCAGATTGCAAACCAGCCATCGCTCGGTTGATTGCCCATTTTGCTCTTGGGATATTATCTTTATCCGGACACTGGGGGCTCCTGTGTCCAGCTTTTCCACAGATAAAACAGGTGACATCCTTGTCCTTTTGTGCAAAACTTGCCACTCCTGTTATTTCACCATCTGACTTATATTGGTGTTGTTGTTGTTGTTTGCAATGGCGCTACTGGTTTTCAAAAAAATGGATCTAACTGATGATTTAACAAGACATCGGTTGCCATGGTTATTGTCCTTGGGTATTGATCATTTCCAAGGGAATATTGGGAGATGAAGTTCTTGGTAAGTGATCCATACTTATTTTGGTTACTGCCTCGAATAAGCAAATAGGCCATCCAAGCCTCAAATGCTTCATCCTTGTAACTCTTTTTATCCAAGTCAGTCTTCAGGTCCTTGAACTCAACCTGAAACTCACAAAACTTGTGCAACATCTCTGATCCCATATGGCTAACTGCCACATCTCGAAGTTGCTTAAATCTTTTGATATAATCAAGCAGTGGCTCATTTTCAGCCTGCTTTGCATTGATCAACCGTGTCAATGCATCCGTCATTGAGATCATAGGATACTGTGCGCGAACTGGATCATGCATCAGCACCTTAATCACTTCCAAC
>NZ_JBMFWB010000054.1:0-1196 GCF_049965695.1 Athalassotoga sp.
GCTATTGCTATATGTGCCGGTCGATTCCATGGCAATTGAAAAATCGTCATGAAGATTGTTCAATTTGTCCAAGAATTTCTTAAAGCCGTTTTGAGACTGTCTAAAGGTTAGGACAACATACTTATCATTCTGTGGATAGTAAAAAGCGGCATCGAATTTCTCAGCAGAGATATCTACACCAACATATACCATACAAATTCCTCCCTTTCATACACTCGTTATAAGTCCGACCTTTTGAGGTCATTACTCTAAATCATGTTTGTGGAGGAAGCTAAATCTAAACACAAGCTCAGGGGCTTAAGTATAAGACTAGCTTTCTACGCAGAATCTGATTTAGGTTTCAAGGTTCTTTAATTATTATTCTACACGAGTATATATTGGAAGGACGTTCTTTTGAGAGTTTGTGAAATTGTATTAAACCAAAATAACAATAATGATATAACACAATTAAGCAGACGTTTCTCAAAAGATCACCAAGAGTTTGAACAATATGAAAGTATAAGTAGTGGGGAAGATTACATATATGTTAATTTACGTGGTTTAAACGCAAACTATTTAGTTAATCTTACAAAACAAGTACTTAGATATTTTGGATATGATCCTGACAGAGACTTTAGAATTATAACAGAAGAATGAAGTGTACATAGAGGGTAAAGAGATTGGGATGGGATAAGATCTCTTATGCGAATATTTCTCACTATATATTTCGCATATAATACTGTTTTTGCCTCCATCCCCTTACTTTATGCGTATGCATCCCGCCTTCCGAACAATTTTCTCACCTTTTGCGTCTAAGTTGTGAAACGCTCTATTTATACTATCCATTTTTATGCTTTTTCTCCCTTAATAAAGAGGATCCTCCATGCGAGGATCCTTAATTTTATGTTATAATTTGTGTTGATTAATCTTCTCAACCCAATTCAACTTGAAAGAGACCTATCGGGTTGCCGGTGGGCTCTTTTTGTATAAAGTCAAGCAAAAATTGATCCACTGCGCCCATTAAAAGTGATCCACCTCAGTTATTTCTTTACTCCTTGCCTCCTTCTGTAACTTTCTCCGTTCATGTTCAAGATAATCGCGTTGTGTGTTATCCTGTCCAATAGAGCCATTGTCAGAGCCGTATCATGAAAGGTCTTTATCCAATCTGAAAAGATAAGATTCGTTGTTATGACCGTGCTTTTCCTTTCGTATCTCAT
>NZ_JBMFWB010000055.1:0-1192 GCF_049965695.1 Athalassotoga sp.
CTTATACTCTACCTAATTTGTTCAATTTAATTTTAAATTCACACGCCCCTATGGGGCGCGACGGGGCAGCGTTCGTATTCCAAAAGTCTTGACATGGTTTCAATCCACACGCCCCTACGGGGCGCGACGATACAATTGTATCCGCGTCTTATTCCGGAGAATACGTTTCAATCCACACGCCCCTACGGGGCGCGACTTAAACGGGGTTAAGTCATAGCCTAAGGTTGTACCGTTTCAATCCACGCACCCGTGTAGGGTGCGACGCAATTAGGTGATATAACATCTTCATCTATTGATGTTTCAATCCACGCACCCGTGTAGGGTGCGACAAATACACATTTCTATTATTTACATTAAGTACCACAGTTTCAATCCACGCACCCGTGTAGGGTGCGACGACCTTGTATTTTTCCAGAGATTCAACACCCTGTGTTTCAATCCACGCACCCGTGTAGGGTGCGACCAACAGGTTTTCGAGACATTTCATCTATCCGATCCGTTTCAATCCACGCACCCGTGTAGGGTGCGACGGAGATACGGCTATAGTATTATTCACCGTGCATGTTTCAATCCACGCACCCGTGTAGGGTGCGACTAACGATAGGCCTATGTCATTTACGGTCTGTAATGTTTCAATCCACGCACCCGTGTAGGGTGCGACACTTCTCGATTAGTGTTTTCAACTTTTCGACGGCGTTTCAATCCACGCACCCGTGTAGGGTGCGACAGCCATCATAATGGTTGAAGCGTCCGCTACCACGGTTTCAATCCACGCACCCGTGTAGGGTGCGACTTGGACGAATTCGGATGATCTTACTGATTCGATGTTTCAATCCACGCACCCGTGTAGGGTGCGACAAGCTACAGTCAATAATACAGAGGCGATTTTAAGAGTTTCAATCCACGCACCCGTGTAGGGTGCGACATATCACGACTAATATATCAAGTAGGTTCTTTCATGTTTCAATCCACGCACCCGTGTAGGGTGCGACACCAGCCGTTATAGCGCTTGCGTAAGATATGTTATGTTTCAATCCACGCACCCGTGTAGGGTGCGACCTCATTTTTCTATGCTTTGAGGCTTCCTTCGAAGTTTCAATCCACGCACCCGTGTAGGGTGCGACCCAGCGATGCAAGGCGGCCGCTGGGAGTATAGAGTTTCAATCCACGCACCCGTGTAGGGTGCGACGTA
>NZ_JBMFWB010000056.1:0-1031 GCF_049965695.1 Athalassotoga sp.
CAAAAAATTGACTTTCAGAAATCCTTATGTTATACTATGTCAACGGGTTTATATCCTACCTTTGAGGAATGAAAACCTTTCTTAAATTCTAAAAATTTTTATTGAATGTTTGTATGTTTATATCCTACCTTTGAGGAATGAAAACTTATCCAAGCCCTCCTCGGTAGGAGGACAAGGATAAAAGTTTATATCCTACCTTTGAGGAATGAAAACTGACAGTTGAAAACGGTGCGAGCATGACAAATGCGGTGTTTATATCCTACCTTTGAGGAATGAAAACAGAGATACCTCCAGTTCTTCGGCTAACTCGCTCCAGTTTATATCCTACCTTTGAGGAATGAAAACAGCGACTTTAAAGATGCTACAAAAGACGTATTTGGTTTATATCCTACCTTTGAGGAATGAAAACCACTTTCAAAACCCATATAGCCCCCTTCAACTTTCACGTTTATATCCTACCTTTGAGGAATGAAAACTTATCCCCTTTACCATCTTTTGGTGCCTTTAACTTGCGGTTTATATCCTACCTTTGAGGAATGAAAACAACTCAAAGAACTCATGACTATAATAATTCGAATTTATTCGTTTATATCCTACCTTTGAGGAATGAAAACCTGAGCTCAATCAGATGTATATAACTGATGCGTTTTCGGTTCCTATCCTACCTTTGAGGAATGAAAACAAGGATTTCTCAAGCAGTTTCTTGACTTTGTCGCGTTCCTATCCTACCTTTGAGGAATGAAAACAAAAATTCAACGTCCTTGCCAAGAACTTCGGAATAAAGTTCCTATCCTACCTTTGAGGAATGAAAACTCTAATGAGCGGCCTGTCTTGGAATATATATTTGAGTTCCTATCCTACCTTTGAGGAATGAAAACTTAACATCTTCTTCCGCTACAAAAACATACTCTTTTTGTTCCTATCCTACCTTTGAGGAATGAGTTGGCGCATGGCCTATGGCCAATGGCGCCAGTGAGCAGTGATTAGTGAAGAGTGAACGGTACTTTATTGATTACGGATCACGCGTTACG
>NZ_JBMFWB010000057.1:0-980 GCF_049965695.1 Athalassotoga sp.
GATTGAAACAACTGATGTAGCGAGAATTGTGTTTTGGCTAATGATGTCGCACCCTACACGGGTGCGTGGATTGAAACGTAAGCGTGCGCCGTCGAATCGTATTCGGCAACGTGTCGCACCCTACACGGGTGCGTGGATTGAAACATCTCCATATGAAATAACGAAGTTAATCGATTTAGTCGCACCCTACACGGGTGCGTGGATTGAAACTGCCGGACAAGTTATTACAGCAGGGGTGAATGCAGTCGCACCCTACACGGGTGCGTGGATTGAAACACATCTCCCTGAGTCTGCGCCGAGAATGCAACCTGGTCGCACCCTACACGGGTGCGTGGATTGAAACCTTTTGCAAGGCCTTCAAAAAATATGCTTTTGCAGTCGCACCCTACACGGGTGCGTGGATTGAAACGTCGCAAGTCTAAACCTGCCTGCGTGGGCGATGGCAGTCGCACCCTACACGGGTGCGTGGATTGAAACAAAAAGTAGAACAATATGAAATAACCGGTCAAAGTCGCACCCTACACGGGTGCGTGGATTGAAACGTTTGTTAAACAATGTAACGTCCATAACCGTTTGGTCGCACCCTACACGGGTGCGTGGATTGAAACCATTTGCCATAAGGTACTTGCAAGATCATCAATGTCGCACCCTACACGGGTGCGTGGATTGAAACGAACAAGAAAAAGAAATGCAAGAACAACTTGAAGTCGCACCCTACACGGGTGCGTGGATTGAAACACGAATGGCTGTATAATAAGATGTACGAAATAGCGTCGCACCCTACACGGGTGCGTGGATTGAAACTTGAACAGATTCAGAAGATAAAACAAGTCATAGAGTCGCACCCTACACGGGTGCGTGGATTGAAACACCACGCCTGTTAGATCAGTCTCTGCTTGTTGAGTCGCACCCTACACGGGTGCGTGGATTGAAACATATACGCTCTCACATAACGAAAATCTGAGTAGCGGTCGCACCCT
>NZ_JBMFWB010000058.1:0-936 GCF_049965695.1 Athalassotoga sp.
TTTCAACTGAGAAGCCAAAATCAAAGTTAACATGTTTTCATTCCTCAAAGGTAGGATATAAACTTTTATGGCAGCGACGGAGAGAACTTGGTGTTATGGGTTTTCATTCCTCAAAGGTAGGATATAAACAAAACATGGAAAATATTGAAAATCCTAATTTATCTTAGTTTTCATTCCTCAAAGGTAGGATATAAACCCCTACTACCGGTATAATGCTAAAAGAAACCCCATATAAGTTTTCATTCCTCAAAGGTAGGATATAAACAAAAACAACTATGACACGCTTGGAAACACATTATATTAGTTTTCATTCCTCAAAGGTAGGATATAAACTATCTCACCAAGAATTTTTATCTCCATATGAAATAAGTTTTCATTCCTCAAAGGTAGGATATAAACCAAAACTTATATCTCTTAAAAGGTTGGGATTAGACGAGTTTTCATTCCTCAAAGGTAGGATATAAACAAGCAGTCAATGGGGTTTATCCTTTTAGACGTAACTCGTTTTCATTCCTCAAAGGTAGGATATAAACTCAATTGATGAAACCCTCAACTAGGTTAACTGAAGTTTTCATTCCTCAAAGGTAGGATATAAACATAATTGGTATGAGTATCTTAACGACGTGCTTGATATGTTTTCATTCCTCAAAGGTAGGATATAAACCACAAATCCAATTTTACATTTAACCTATAACATATATTTGTTTTCATTCCTCAAAGGTAGGATATAAACACTGTAAACGGCACAGGAACATTGATTTTAGAGCAGGTTTTCATTCCTCAAAGGTAGGATATAAACCGGCTTTTATTTGCTGATAAAGCATAGTTATATACCGTTTTCATTCCTCAAAGGTAGGATATAAACCTCCTTTGGAATTTGCGAAACTTTTTCTCTACCTGGTTTACATTCCTCAAAGGTAGGATATAAACCCCGTT
>NZ_JBMFWB010000059.1:0-856 GCF_049965695.1 Athalassotoga sp.
ATATACTTTGTTTATATCCTACCTTTGAGGAATGAAAACATGGTGTAATAACCGCCATGAATTCCATCATCATGTCGTTTATATCCTACCTTTGAGGAATGAAAACCTGAAAGTTCCAGTCTCCCACCCATCCATGGCGTCGTTTATATCCTACCTTTGAGGAATGAAAACAGAATAAACAGTAAAAACCTTTGTGTATCCCCATTCGTTTATATCCTACCTTTGAGGAATGAAAACTTATTTTGAGAAAATCGCCCGCTTCACGGGCAGTGAAGTTTATATCCTACCTTTGAGGAATGAAAACATGCTCGAAAGATCGGTTCCGTTCTCAAATTTGGGTCCGTTTATATCCTACCTTTGAGGAATGAAAACTGAGTTTGATTTGTTCATTTTTTTCGACCGGCTTTGTTTATATCCTACCTTTGAGGAATGAAAACCTGATAATCAATTCGAGACTTATCTTACCGACCTTAGTTTATATCCTACCTTTGAGGAATGAAAACTACTTTAACATCACGGTCGGATACAACGAATTTATGTTTATATCCTACCTTTGAGGAATGAAAACCGAAAAAGACCGTCCATGCAAAAAGCATAATTTCAAGTTTATATCCTACCTTTGAGGAATGAAAACAGACGTTCAGTTATTACTTCAACGATAAAATCATTTGTTTATATCCTACCTTTGAGGAATGAAAACTCACGCAGCAATACAATAACATTTGCCAAGTCAGTCAGTTTATATCCTACCTTTGAGGAATGAAAACGTAGTAGGAACCCACGTTGAATCATACTCGGGCCCCTCCGTTTATATCCTACCTTTGAGGAATGAGTGGCGCATGGCCTATGGCCAATG
>NZ_JBMFWB010000060.1:0-841 GCF_049965695.1 Athalassotoga sp.
CCCATCGAAATAATGCCTAACCAGCGGTTTCGTAGTTAGTTTTGGAGATATTCAGGTAACTGAATGTTTTAAGCGTAGGCGAACAAGATGATGGGCCGAAAGCGATGAACTAACAGATTGAGCCCCGAAATATATAATTGAGATTGGTTGATGTGATTACACACACAGAAAACAACATTGAAAGTAGCGTTACGGTGAGTTATTTTCAACACTCCGGGGTCTAAGATGTCGGCACGTTATAACTGAGAGTTAACAGAAACTCAGGAGATCCTGTCTGTTCTCTGGATAGAGTATGCCTTACAAGCGTAAAAGGCAAGGACGGCAAAAGACGGGCAGGAAGTCGGATAGTTGCATAGTATCTAAGAAACGGCGTAATGGCCGCGGAGAGAAGGCGACTACATTAAGAGGACTTTGTAAGGGAAACAATTGCTGCACACAGAGGTGGAAAACGATTGGAAACGAAACTTGCAAGGATAGCACAGATTGCGAAAGAAAGGCCGAAGGAGAAATTCACAAGTTTAGCGCACCTCATAAACGAGGAAATGCTGCTTGAATGCCACAATGAACTGAAAGCGAACAAAGCGGCCGGTGTAGACGAGGTTACCAAAGCGGAATATGAAGAAAACCTTCAAGAAAACATTAAAAGGCTACACGAATCTTTGAAGGACATGACCTATATTCCGCAGCCAGTCAGACGGGTGTATATTCCAAAACCCGGCAAATCGGAACTAAGGCCTCTCGGAATACCGGCATACGAAGATAAGATATACTGAACCAGTTTTAAATTCCGAATCATCGCTGCGGCAGGTACCCCACTCGATGTCTGGTCCTCGCTACGCTG
>NZ_JBMFWB010000061.1:0-829 GCF_049965695.1 Athalassotoga sp.
AGGGTGCGACTTGAGGCGTGGGAGGCTTTGCCTGATTTAATTAAAGTTTCAATCCACGCACCCGTGTAGGGTGCGACCTTAACGCCTCCAACAGGTCAAGGTTATCTTGTGTTTCAATCCACGCACCCGTGTAGGGTGCGACTGGATGACATCATTGAAATGTTTAATCGGTACAGTTTCAATCCACGCACCCGTGTAGGGTGCGACTGAGCCAGCCCTCGGAACGCGCTTCTTGTTGCTGCGTTTCAATCCACGCACCCGTGTAGGGTGCGACACTATACGATAAAAAGTAATCATACAAGTAGTAAGTTTCAATCCACGCACCCGTGTAGGGTGCGACCGTATACTGACCTGTCGAAGCAGTCGCCCCTGATCGCGTTTCAATCCACGCACCCGTGTAGGGTGCGACTTAGCCTGTCAATTATCTATTTGACAAATGTTATTGTTTCAATCCACGCACCCGTGTAGGGTGCGACAGTAACGTTGCAGCAATGGCAGCAGGCTATGATGTTTCAATCCACGCACCCGTGTAGGGTGCGACGTTAGTGCAAGTAGTCGAAACGACTGGAGCGGCTGGCGTTTCAATCCACGCACCCGTGTAGGGTGCGACGGCCATGATCAACAAGGGTATACCTAATATCGCGTTTCAATCCACGCACCCGTGTAGGGTGCGACATTGATGCGATGCCATCACTGACTTTGCAGCAGAGTTTCAATCCACGCACCCGTGTAGGGTGCGACAAGCATCGCTTGTCTCAAAGCAAAACAATAGCCGGTTTCAATCCACGCACCCGTGTAGGGTGCGACGCAAGCAAGGCGAGTATTCTTG
>NZ_JBMFWB010000062.1:0-806 GCF_049965695.1 Athalassotoga sp.
AAACATAGAGACATTTGAAGATCCGTTTACTGTAGCTGGTCGCACCCTACACGGGTGCGTGGATTGAAACATTTTTATGCATCTTATACATACGCAAGATGATGTGTCGCACCCTACACGGGTGCGTGGATTGAAACACAAGCACTCCCAGATTATCAGTCCCTACTATTTGTCGCACCCTACACGGGTGCGTGGATTGAAACGGTGATTGACAACTTTCAGGCGGGAGGACGTCCGCGTCGCACCCTACACGGGTGCGTGGATTGAAACTTTGAAGGCTTTGCAAAAGAAATTATCACGTGAAGTCGCACCCTACACGGGTGCGTGGATTGAAACATAATATAATTAAAAATTAGGAGGTAATAAAAATGTCGCACCCTACACGGGTGCGTGGATTGAAACCCATTAGCTCGTTCACGAGTCGCGGGATTCTTGGTCGCACCCTACACGGGTGCGTGGATTGAAACAATAATTGTACCCAAAGTTGTGCTGGAAATACTCCTGTCGCACCCTACACGGGTGCGTGGATTGAAACGGTCTCAGAGTACATCGTCAACAGCAACTGTAACGTCGCACCCTACACGGGTGCGTGGATTGAAACTCGAGTAATACTATCAAATTAACTATCGATGGAGTCGCACCCTACACGGGTGCGTGGATTGAAACATGCTGTGGTCTTTAGCACGACTAAGGATGTAAAGTCGCACCCTACACGGGTGCGTGGATTGAAACAAACTCAAACACATACATATTAGTATCCTCTTCGGTCGCACCCTACACGGGTGCGTGGATTGAAACTTTGGGGT
>NZ_JBMFWB010000063.1:0-804 GCF_049965695.1 Athalassotoga sp.
TATCCTACCTTTGAGGAATGAAAACCTCCTTTCGGTTCTGTTTTATCTCGATTCTTTTTGTTTATATCCTACCTTTGAGGAATGAAAACCACTATTATTGACTAAAATTCGGTAGCTCGATATGTTTATATCCTACCTTTGAGGAATGAAAACTATACATCATTATCAAGTAGATCGTCGAGATTATAGTTTATATCCTACCTTTGAGGAATGAAAACTATTTAAGGTCTGTAAGGTAAGTCTCGAATTGATTATCCGTTTATATCCTACCTTTGAGGAATGAAAACTATTGTGAGTGGTGTATTTAATATGTATTTGTATAAATGTTTATATCCTACCTTTGAGGAATGAAAACAAAATCTCCCTTCCGATACCGCCCTCAGTCCAGTCGTAGTTTATATCCTACCTTTGAGGAATGAAAACTGTAATTCGTCTCTTGCGTCCACACGCCATACATGTTTATATCCTACCTTTGAGGAATGAAAACTATAGCGTGTATACATCGTCGCCGATCTGCAGGGCGTGTTTATATCCTACCTTTGAGGAATGAAAACTAACATAAAAGGGCCTCCTCAAGGGAGGCTCTTAGTTTATATCCTACCTTTGAGGAATGAAAACTTTAATATTCTTTCTTCTCTTGTCATTTTCTTACCTGTTTATATCCTACCTTTGAGGAATGAAAACTAAATGGGATATAAAAAAGTTAAAGGGCGCTGTTTCGGTTCCTATCCTACCTTTGAGGAATGAAAACATCATAATGAGATGCAGTCTTAGGCATCCACGCATACAAGTTCGTTCCTATCC
>NZ_JBMFWB010000064.1:0-796 GCF_049965695.1 Athalassotoga sp.
AAGTTCGGCAGAAAGAGGGATATTTTTATCTCTGAAAAGTGCCGCTTTTGTTTTCCATCTGCAGAGGAGTTCCGCATTTTCTTCCGAAGGCTTGTAATCTTTCAATTCAAGAAACTTTTGGCGCAATTTTTGTTCGGCTGTTTCGACTTTCGGCACGACATCATTCACAAGGTGAAGAAACAATTCTTCCGCTTTCTTGTCAGACGTATTTTCTGTAACGGATCTGTTCGCATCAAAAAAAGCATCGTCTAAAACCGTTATAAGATCACTCCAATTTTCAAGGTATTCATAGACATTTTCTTTGGTAAGGTGATAATTCTGGAGTTCATCGAAATAAGGTTTTATCGTTTCCCAGTCATTCGGATCCAAGAAAAATTTTTTCAATTTCGATCCCCGCTTTCTTCACCGTTTTGATGATTCATCGTTCTTGTGGCAAGGATACTCCAACTTCTATAAGTTGGAGAGGAATTGCCACATTCACCTTCCTTTCTATCAATAATGTTTTTGCACTTTCCAGTTTCTTTAAATTTTTCCAGTTCGCAGACGCATGTATTTTGCTACCGTCTAATTTCCTTAAATCAAAGTATCCACTTGTCCGAAGACCGTATATGAAACATTCCTCACCATTGTACAGAACTTTGTCAAACCTTTTGTATCCTTTTGCAGATTTGATCGTGTTAACTTTCTTTCTCCCACCATTTAACATATTTGCTTTGTGCAATGATCTGTTCTGCCTTCTTACAAATTTGGCAAAGAATGATGATTCTGTCCTCATTGTTGTTGCATTCCCCCCGGC
>NZ_JBMFWB010000065.1:0-788 GCF_049965695.1 Athalassotoga sp.
ATCCGGCAAATTGGATGGCAACGGAATTCCACCCGATTTCTTCTCCAATTTGGATGTCAGAAAGGCATTCGAATACTTATTCCCATACCAGCAGTACATTCAGCAGGCATGGAACGGAAATGCCATGCAGCCTAACAGTTGTATAATAGAAGGATTGCTTGGGTACGATCCTAACATTCCTATGTATCAACAAGACCTTGCAAAGGCCACCGAATACTTCAAAAAGGCCTACAACGGCGAACTCTGGCAAAAAGGCTTTAAATTCACGGCAGTCTACAACACCGGAAACACCACACGCCAAATTGCCCTTCAGGCTTTGAGCAATTATGCAAGGCAGATTAACCCCAAATTCCAGATAAACGTTGTCGGAGAACTTTGGTCAAACTTCCTCAACGACTACCTTGCCGAGAAACTGCCTATGTACATGATGGGATGGCTTGCAGATTATCCTGATCCTTACGACTTTGCAGATGCTTACTTTGCATCAACGGGTGCTTACGGTGCAGCGTTAGGTCAGAACTTTATAGACTATGCGCAGAAAAATCTCGATCCACTTGTCAACGATCTGATAACCAACGTCGTTCCATCTCAGCGTGCGGCAATAGCCGAGAAACTTTCAATGCTTTCTTATGAGAATGCGCTCTACATCTGGACAGATCAGCCATACGCTTACCATGTCGAAAGAACATGGGTAAAGGGCTGGTATTACAATGCCATGAGACCTGGCATAGATTTTTACAGTTTGTCCAAATGAGAGTTAAATTCACAGAATAAATCCTAAAATGGGG
>NZ_JBMFWB010000066.1:0-785 GCF_049965695.1 Athalassotoga sp.
TGCATTTGGAAGCGGAAGATGATTTTCCTTAATGCCTAACAAATCTTCTAACGTGTTTCCTATTCCTCCAACATTTCCAGGACGATTGTTTGATATCCATCCCATTTTTCTTATTTCTTTAAGGCGCTTTATTAAATCTTCTTTTGATATGTGTAAATAATTCTATTACTTTTTTAGATAAGGAAATTGGAAAAGTTGCAGGGTGAAGATTCTTGTCTCTTATATCTCTGCCTTCATAATTAAATTGCCATACTCCAAGTTGATTTTTTATCCATTCTTTTGGTGTCATGCAATTAAGATGATTAGGCTGACAATCACATGTTTTTTCATAATTGATATCGATTTTAGTTCCATGAAGGCTGTCTCCTTCATAAATTGCTATCATATTCTCAGTGTTTTTCTCCAAATAACATCCACTCCTAATTTTTTAACTATCAAATTGGTAATTTTCAATTTATCTTATTATATACTGAACCAGTTTTAAATTCCGAATTTAAACTTGGTTAATTATAATATTAGAAAAAACAATGTGTCATATTTTAAAATTTCTTTTAACCTACTAATAGTAGTATACTTATAGATCATTTTATTACCTCACTTTTTATTTCAAATTTTTTACCTGTATTTTTTTACTTCGTCATTTTTAAGAAAAGATTATTCTTCGTATTTAGTAAGTTTGAAATTGCATTCACGTAGAAAATCAAAAGGATAAAATCTTCTATATGGCTCGATAAATACATTTGTATCTAAGATGTATTTGATATTGTTATTCATATTTAATTGTG
>NZ_JBMFWB010000067.1:0-770 GCF_049965695.1 Athalassotoga sp.
AGCTAACGGCGTAGTTCCTCTTGGTATTTAATATCAAGACCAGTTTGCTCTAATGTAGCTTTGACTGGATCTTCTTGAGCTGAAATAATTCGTGTTGGCTCAACACTGCTCAGATCAAACAGCATTCCTTTTTCAATTGATTCCGCAACATCCTGTCCATCCTTAAATGTCTTTTGGACCTGCTGGATGATTGCTTCTTTTACAGTTGCATATGTTGCAGTTTGTGGTTTCCCCTGTGAATTGGGGGCAAACATCATGACCTTTTGTTGTGTAGGAGTGGAAGATGAGGTCCTTTGGCTTCCTCTTTGAGATTTCTTTCGACCTCCACGACCATACCGACCGCCTCTTCCTTGAAAGCGGCCTCGACCTCGATTTTGTTGTGGTTCTCTAGCCATGTTTGAGCTGGGTATGGCACTTTTTGCCACTTGCTCACGAATTTTTTTGGCGAGGGATTCCCCCTATTTTGAGACTGGCAGCACAGTTCTTGGTTCAGGCGGCACCCCAGGTGACACTCTGACTTGATTCAAAGCCTTGATACTCGCTTTGATGCTTGAGAAGAAGTTGACTTGAGCTTGACCTTGCCCAAATTCCTTCCTTGCTTGATTTCTAAATAACTCTTGAAATATCCGATTCTTTTTCTTGATTCTTGAATAGAACCTGACTATATCTTGAATAGAACCTGACTATATGTAGGCTTACGATTTGATCAGCACAAAACTGGCTCGAACAGACGGAAATTGAAGTTGGGGCGACTTAACCGAAGTCGTTGG
>NZ_JBMFWB010000068.1:0-769 GCF_049965695.1 Athalassotoga sp.
GTATAATATCATTGTTATTATGCTTTGTAATTATATCCTCAATGTTTGCTTCACCTCTTAGTAGGTTATATATTGTCTTATTTAACTCATAAGCTTTTATTCCTAAACTATAGGTCAAATTGGCTTGAGGATCTAGATCTACTAATAAGACTTTTCTTTTTAATAGGCAAAGTCCGGCTCCTATATTTAAGGTACTTGTAGTTTTACCAACTCCTCCTTTTTGGTTTGCTAATACAATAATTCTATTCATCAAAAATTCCCTCCAAATATTATTTTGATTTCTAATGTTTACATGATAAACAAATATTACATAATAAACAATGTTTACTCACTCATACATCATTGCTGTGTTTACATAGTAAACAAATATTACAATGTTTATTATAGCATTTTTTTAGATTTAGTCAAGAGAGTGGATCAAAATACAAATCTCAATTTATCACAAAAGTCGTATGTTAAATTATCTGTTTTTTGTATCTTTAGACAATCTTTGCTTTTATACATTGAAAATGATGTATAATAAACTATGCGAGCGATGATAAAGATTTTTTACGATAAGACTGTACACAAAGTACTCACAAATTTGTCCGAAAGTCCCAGAAAAGAAGATAAAGTAATGTACGCCGAGATTGTAAGAACAATAGAGTTGCTCAAACATTTCGGGAACAATCTTGAGGAGCCCTATTCTAAGACTTTCAACGATTACAAATATGAAGGCTGTGTTCTGAAAGAACTCAGGATAGTTACCATTGTGCAGTACAGGATATTC
>NZ_JBMFWB010000069.1:0-741 GCF_049965695.1 Athalassotoga sp.
CGATTCGCGGGGGTGTTTTTTTATAATAATCATCGATTGTAATTGCCTTCACAAAATCGTTTTGAGATCACCCTTCAATTTTTTCTCCACTACAAGCCACCCGCTGCCACCTGCCATTTATTATCCATTTTCAATTCTTCCCGTGTTATAATGAATCGAGGTGATTAGATGAATAAAGTTGATTTTATAAGATCACAGATACTTCCGGTATTTAAAAAGTATAAAGTGAAAAGAGCCGGAATTTTTGGATCTGTTGCAAGAGGAGAAGATAACATTCAAAGCGATATCGATATTCTGGTAGAATTAGATGATAACCTGAGTTTATTCGATTATATAAGGATGAAATTAGAAATAGAGGAAATTCTTGGTAAAAGCGTGGATCTTGTCGAGTATAACACCATAAAACCTTTTATAAAGAGCAAAATTTTGGAAGAAGAAATAAGGATCTTATGAGAGATCAAAAATTATATTTGATCGATATAGCAGAAAGCATTCGATATATCAAAAGATTTTCAATTTTCAATTGTCAATTCTTTTCCACCCGCTACGTGCCACGCGCCACCCACTACAAGCCACCTGCCACCTGCTCTTTTATTCTCAATTTTCAATTCTTCCCGTGTTATAATGAATCGGAGTGATTTTGATTTTTGAATTGAGAAGAGAGGAGGGTAAAAATGGTTGATAAGATTTTGCCTATACCTGAAGATTCACTTGTCAGTATGCTTAAATCATTACCTGAAG
>NZ_JBMFWB010000070.1:0-752 GCF_049965695.1 Athalassotoga sp.
AAATGCCATCTTTTACAATCCTGCAGGAATTGCAAATATAAAGGGTTTTTTCTTCTCATTTCCAAATTTCAATGCCGGAATGAGTCAAGGATTTGGAAGTGCCACTTTAAAGACAATATCTAACTGGAATCAAATTCAGCCTTTGATCCAGTCGGGAAATTCAACACTTCTTATGGCGTACTTGATACAGAATTACCTTCCATACCTTCAAGGCAGTAATTCTTTGCTAACAGGCTCAGATGCGTTAATCGGATACGGGTTTGGAAATTTTGCAATAGCGTGCGGTGCTTTCGGCCAATTATGGGGACAATCCATTCTGACACAATATAACACACTATCTTTGAATGCTTCTGCTGATGTGTATGCATTCGGAACAACGGCATTTTCGCTTAATTTTGGAGATTTGAAATTGAATGCCGGCGGAACATACAGGTACGGATACGTATTTCCTCAAATATACAGCATAAACAACGAATTTTTGCTCGCTGCGAATTTGAATCCAGATCTTACCTATGAATCGACATCCAACGTAGATTTAGGAACGATGATCTCTTACGGTCAACTTTCATTTGGTGCGCTATGGCACAATGTATTGAATCAATCAACGCCAGACGTAAGAGTCGGGATTGGTTATGAAAGCAAGAACATTTCGGCGGGGATAGATCTGGAAAATATATTCAATGGAAATTATACCTTATACAGAAAACTCCATGCGGGCATTTCTTACAGGCCCTTTGATTTTCTGACGCTTT
>NZ_JBMFWB010000071.1:0-692 GCF_049965695.1 Athalassotoga sp.
GGATCGTTATGCAGATGTTTAACTCGATTACATTATGTTGCATTCACTATGCTCGTTTCTTCGAAGATGTTTTTTATTCCTCATAGATAAGGTAAAAACCACTGCAACCACTATAACAGATAATAAGAACACTATAACAGATAATAAGGAAACCACTACGTTTCCATTCCTCATAGGTAAGGTAAACACTAAAATGAAAGCACTACAACAGCTAAAACTTTTCAGAGATTGCTTTCTTTAATTACTTTAATTACTTGTGCGTGAATTTCGAACACTGAGATTGTGATGATCCCCTAAAACTGTATAAAGTCAAGTAAAAATTGATCCACTGCGCCCATTAACCTCAGTTATTTCTTTGCTCCTTGCCTCCTTTTGTAACTTTCTCCGTTCCAATTATCTCAGTTTTCGGAAAGGTTTATTCAAGATGATGGATCAATTTCTGTGGGCGACGTGGATCATTTTGATCTTACCAATTACAAAGACCTTGTTAATTAACTTTTGATGAAAATGGGACACTTTCAGCCATTAAATCACTATTAAATCACTAGCATTTTTCAATAATAAGAAATTAAATTAAAATAAGCAGAACCATATACACCTCTTCCAAAGTGATAATAATTGTTAGCAATGACTAGATAATAGTTCCCTGAAGGTAAAATATTTGTGTAACTATCGAGGTAATATTGTGATCC
>NZ_JBMFWB010000072.1:0-655 GCF_049965695.1 Athalassotoga sp.
TTAACCGGAGCGGGTTTACCCCAATAGTTGTCAAATCTTACAAATGACATTTCTCTGCCAGGTGTCCAGTATTGAAGTTCATAAGGTCCTGTACCATTTTCGATACTTCTGAGTGGATCGGCACTTTCAACCGGATTGTGATAATACCACCAATCATCGGCTAAACCATCCCATGCGTTGTGATCGGATGCCCATTTTTGATCCAAAATTTCAGACCAGTTTGCACCATGGGCAAGGATGTAAAGGAATGGAGCGTATGGCTGCGGAAGATGGATTATCACGTCATTGCCTTTGATTTCAAAGTCTTTTGCCAAAAGATTGAAAGTATCGACAAGAGCCTGTTTGTATTTATCCGTCAAAGGATTTTTTGTGCCCGTTGCAAATATCCCCAATGAAGCCAAACTCGTGTAATTAAGAGGATTGCTAAGCCCAAGTTCGTTTGCGACAACCTGAACTATCGTGCTGACGTACTGACCATCTATCATCGGGAATAATGGTCCTGCCAACATCCAAGATGGTCCGCCTGCTCTGTCAAAGATGACCGATCTCTCAAGAGAATAAACAACGTCTTGAGGAGTTAAAATATCTCCGTTGTGGAAATAAACACCCTGTCTGATATGAAAAACATAAGTCGTACCGTTATCGAGGATGGTAC
>NZ_JBMFWB010000073.1:0-619 GCF_049965695.1 Athalassotoga sp.
GGGATATTTTTCAATATTAATGCCTTGATAAATCCATAAAACCCACAGCCCCGCCCACTCATAATAATATCTCTTTATATCCCTTCCTCTAAGAATTGGCTTTATAATTTTGCTTGTTCTTTCTCTTTCTTCTTCAGTTTTGCAGTTTGCAAGTATCTCATCTTTTTTTTCTGTGGTAATTATAAAAGCTTCGTTTAAGCCTGTTAATATGCCACGATAAATATTCACATCCCATTCTTTTAGCGGTTTGCCAAGACGCTCTATCTTTTCTTTTAATCTTTGCTCAGCACTGCTTCCTATAAACCAGGCATCTTTAGAGAGTTTTTCAAGTAGTATGCCTTTTTTATCTATTGCATTTAGTATATTTTTTTTGTCTTCTTTTTGTAGAGTGGCAGCGATAAGCTTATTTTGATTTTCTTTCTTTTGTATAAGCAAGATGTTTGTGTCTACTGTTGCGCTCTCAAATACTCCTGGTCCTAAATCGATTAAAATCTTAGGATTGTGCTTTATAAAAAACTCTCTTAACTTTTCTCCATAACCTGCTCTCATCCACTTGTTTGATGTTATAAAACAAAGATGACCGCCAGGTTTTAAAAGCTTTATACCTTTTTCATAAAAA
>NZ_JBMFWB010000074.1:0-611 GCF_049965695.1 Athalassotoga sp.
CGTTGGGTTCACGTTGTAACCACCCGCTCCAAAATAAGCCTTGTCTTCAAGATTTCTTTTGTTAATGGCAATAGAAATAGCTTTTCTAAAAGTTGCATTGTTAAATGGATATACCTGCGTGTTGAAGAATAAAGCATTTGCTCCTTCAGCCGGCCACCATATTTGGTTGTGCTGTGGATCCTTTGCAATCCACGTTGTTTGTGGGTCGGGCGCATAAAATTCTCCCCACTGGGCATTCCCTTTGAGTAGTTCAAGGAAGGCAGATTGGTTTGTAAGCATGCTTTTGATAACCAATTCATCTATGTAAGGTCTGCCCTTCATCCAGTAATTTGGATTTTTAACCACGACTTCATCTCCGTTAGATGGTGTATAACTTTTGAAAAGAAATGCTCCCGTTCCAACAGGATTTGGATTGGTGTAGGTTGCGGGATCTTTAACATTTTCCCATATATGTGCGGGTACTATTGGTTGCATTGCTATGTAGAAGAATTGGGGTACATTAGGCTTTGAAAATTTGAAAATAACTTTATTTGTCCCGCTTGCCTCAACACTCTGCAGTCCCGAAACTTTAGACCAGATGCCACTGCTGTCTAAGGATGGATATTTTCTCA
>NZ_JBMFWB010000075.1:0-597 GCF_049965695.1 Athalassotoga sp.
GGGGAGGTTGTGGTAGGCACAGCGGATCCGTTCGGCAATTGTGCGATTGTTTCGTTCCGCCTCCGGAACATGCTCATCAGTAGTTGTGTAGTTCATTGATACATTGAGCTCATCCTTGACTAGATCCATCAATGGCTTTAACTCTTGATCACACAAAATCATTTCAATGTTGTATCCGGCATTGTTGTAATGACGGAGAATTTTATCGAGACCTTCGAATAATTCGTCTGCTGTTCGATTGTCCAATGGAACATGACTGCAGAACCGAATCGACCTGTCGATCCCAGTGAGCATCGGCATTCCATTGACATATAGAATATCCATGCAGAAAGTCACATTTTTGTGCTTTTCTTTCAATTCAGGTGGAACCTCCACCAGATCTTCCTTAACACGTGGTGGTGCTTTGCGGGTTGTTTTTCCTTTCAGTGTTCCAATATCTGGACCAAAAATTTTCTCAGCCAAATCAACATCAGCTGGAGTAACTGGGCAATTCTGAATAATATTTTGCCTCAGAATATTTTTAAAATTTTCCACTGTAGGGCATCCAACAATATGGTAGAGCTTCCGCGCACGCTTCGCATCCTCGAATTGACGCTG
>NZ_JBMFWB010000076.1:0-585 GCF_049965695.1 Athalassotoga sp.
ATGAAAATGATGATAACAATGATAATGACAATGACGACGACTTTGACAATGATGACAATGAAAATGAAACCAAAACAGATGACACATCTGATGATGCAGAGCAATATGATCATGTTGACCAACAGGAAATTGAAAAACTTTTTGCTGAAGACCCCCACAAGAACCGTGAAGAACACAGAGCACCAGAAGAGGCCAATCCAGCCGGCATGGCTGAAGAAGAAGAAAAAGAGGCTAACGTGGATGATGTCAAACAAGAGCCTTAGGAAGAAGCCAACAAACAACCGCAACCTGAGCGAGTGCAACCAGCTAGAAACTGTTGGAGAAAAAAGGAAAAAAAATAATTAGTATATGGTATATGAAATCGAACCGGAAGGCACGGGATGTTCAGTGAGGACCCGTGACCAATACCAAGAGTGATTCAGACGCGTGTCTGTAATTCAACCGTGTTTCTGCTGGCCCAAACGCCTTTTTAACGAGGAGCAGAGGTTCGCTCTTCTCTTCTCTCCTCTCGCCCCACTCTCTTTAGTTAACTGCGTTACTTAGTCCTGGGTTAGGATAGTAAAGCTCTTAGGTGTTCTTACCAAC
>NZ_JBMFWB010000077.1:0-582 GCF_049965695.1 Athalassotoga sp.
GCCGTCGAAGCTATGGCTGAGGAGCAAGGAATTAAGTCGCTCAAACTACAAAACCGACGTAAAACAACGTTCTACCCTGCCGATTGGATTGAGGAGTGGACTACAACAACAAAAACAACGACCACGACGACGAAGACGATACCGAATTTGAAAATGAAGAAAACAACAATGCAGAATATGAAGACGACGATGCGATCGAGGAGGAAGAAAATTTTGATCAAGTTTACCGTCAAGACATTGATGAATTATTTGCAGATTCAACAAAGAATGAAGAGGCCAATCCAACTGACATAGAAGAAAATGAAGCTGAAGATCAGCAAGAAGAAGAGGCACAAGATGATGATGCCCAAGAGGATCCTGAGCCAGAAGCACAACCTGAGCGAGTGCAACCACCAAGAAACCGTCAAGCACCGGTAAGATTGACGTATGCTCAGTCAAAAGGAAAAGAAAAACATGTCAAATTTGATATCACTGTGAATTCAGAAGATGTTGAGGAATATAATCAGCAGTATGCAATGCTGATTGCAAATTGCATGGCAGAGATCAATGCCAAAGCTACTATGTATGGTTCATGCTATGGTC
>NZ_JBMFWB010000078.1:0-581 GCF_049965695.1 Athalassotoga sp.
CTTTTATCTATCGACGAGATAAAATCATCCATAACGGACTGGTTCAAATGGTATAATTATCAAAGACCACACAGTGCGATTAACTACGAAACACCGGTAAAATTCTATCTTAGGTCTTACTGAATGCAACTTTTGCATGATCAGTGCTCATCCTGCAATGATACATTTATAAGTACAAGGTCTCTACTTTTGACTGTATCAATTTTGGGGGCATATCATAGATACTACGCAACTATCCGACTTTCTGCCCGTCTTTTGCCTTCCTCGCTTTTTAGACTTGTAAGGCATACTCTATTCAGAGAACAGACAGGATCTCCTGAGTTTCTGTTAACTCTCAATTATGACGTGCCGACATCTTAGACCCCGGAGCGTTGAAAATAACTCACCATATCGCTACTTTCAATGTTGTTTTCTGTGTGTGTAATCACATCAACCTGTCTCAACTGTCTGTATTTCGGGGCCGAATCTGTTAGTTCGTCACTTTCAGCCCATCATCTTGTTCGCCTACGCTTAAAACATTCAGTTGCCCGAATATCTCCAAGGCTAACTACGAAACCGCTGGTTAGGCATTATTTCGATGG
>NZ_JBMFWB010000079.1:0-569 GCF_049965695.1 Athalassotoga sp.
CCGCGGACACAGCACCAATCCCAGCATCTGAGAATTTATTTGCTGAAGGTGATGGTCCAAAACTCGACAAGGACAAGGCCGAGTTATTTCATACTTTTGTTGCAAAGGGTCTGTTTGCCTGCAAGCGAGCACGCCCTGATATTCACACAGCTATTGCATTGCTGTGCACAAGAGTCAAGTCCCCCAACCAAGATGATTGAAATAAGTTGGTTTGTTTGATCAAGTCTTGTAATGGGACACGTCAGGACAGACTGAATTTGTCAACCGAGGATTTGCATGTCATCAAGTGGTACGTGGATAGCGCCTTTGGAGTGCATCCTGACCTCAAGAGCCACACCGGAGCCGTCATGACGTACGGCGGTGGAGCAGCCCAATCAATTTCCCGCAAGCAGAAATTGAACACAAGAAGTAGCACCGAAGCTGAGCTTGTTGGTGCAGATGATGCGGCAACTATGATATTGTGAACCAAGCTATTTATGGAAGCTCAAGGTCACACAATTGAAAAAAATATTTTGTACCAAGATAACAAGAGTACAATTTTATTGGAGAACAACGGAAAACGCAGCTCG
>NZ_JBMFWB010000080.1:0-568 GCF_049965695.1 Athalassotoga sp.
GGATATACCACGATAAGCACAATTTATCTTGACGCGAGAAATGGATCGAATCAGACGATGAATATCACGTATTCAGATGTGGGAGTGGTGAGAATACAATGAAATGGCGAATGGCGTATGGCATATGGCGTATAGAAAGAACAAGTGACGAGTAACGCGTGAGCAGTAACGAGTAATCAGTGATGAGTAACGCGTGATCGGCAAAAAGCAGAGATTGGACATTAGAGATTAGGGAAAAAGCAGCGCATAGCGAATGGCCAATAACGTATAGCATATATTGTATGTAATAAAAAGGGTATATAATAAGTCAATCTTGTCTTAAATTTGAAAAAATGATTAATCGCCATTTTTCCACTAATTACTGTACGTCATTTGCTATATGCTGCTTTTTAAAGGAGGGGTATTATGAGGAGATATATTTTCTTGTTAGCCGTTGTTGTTCTGGTATCTGTGATTTTAAGTTCGTGCGCACTTAACGTGTTCAAGGAATTGAACAAGCCGACAAATGTGGAAACGCTGTCTCAGGTTGCCGTTGATGAGTCGAACAGCGGAAATTTCAAGGCCGCAC
>NZ_JBMFWB010000081.1:0-568 GCF_049965695.1 Athalassotoga sp.
GGCTGTAAAAGCAGAACCGAAAGTTGGATTGTAAGTGTAATAAGGAGTTGGTCCATAACTTTCCCACATGTAAGAAATATCATATGTACCTGTTTGTACTGATGAATAAAAGCTCCCAAAAGAAACTATACTTATGTTTATACTTAATCCAATTTCTTTCATGTTTTGAACAAATATTTGTGCTGCTCCAAGAGGTGCCGCCCATCCAGAAACTGTTGTAAATGTGTAAGATGGCAATGGCTTACCATCAGGCCCACAAAGTTGACCTGCGGAATTCTTTTTGAATCCTATCGAAGTTAACAAATCTTGAGCCTTTTTGGGATTATATTCAACTAAAGATGTTGCTAAATATGTAAGAGTTGGATCAATCCATTGTTTTTGCTGTGGATAAGGAATCATTGTTGGATTGTTATAAGAAGCATCGTATGGATTTATATTTGGATTTCCACCAACTTCCCACATCGCTTTTCTATTCATTGCTAAAGACATTCCCTTCCTAAATTCAGGTATGTTGAATGGATATTTAGCGTTATTAAGTAAAATATAAAAATTTCCAAGAATTGGATAC
>NZ_JBMFWB010000082.1:0-560 GCF_049965695.1 Athalassotoga sp.
TAATGTTATCAAATTCATTGAATTATCACGATGAGCCTTTAATTCTATGTTTCCAAGATCCGGTAAATCAAGATTATTTTCTTTAAGTCCCATATAACTTTCTAAAGTTTTCCCTACTCCCGTAGGACCCTTTCTCAGAGATTCCACATAACCTTTATTTCTCAAAACTATGAATTGTTTTTTGAATTCCTTTATGTTCAGAAAAATCACTTCCTTATGGATATTTTATCACATGGATAACAAATACTTTTGTAGGTGCGATCACTTTTAATGGGCGCAGTGGATCAATTTTTGCTTGACCTTCTACAACTTTGCCTTTATCATAACTCTACTACTTCTTTAATCCGTTCGGGAGACCAGATTTGCTCAGCAATAAGACGGTAGAGTTCCTGCCGTTCACTCAGATCCTTTTTCTTGAACTGAGGATGTGCTTTAAATGGCAAGCCAGACTCACCCTTAAATCGTAAAAAATCAGGATTATGATTATAGCAATTGGGGTGCAAACTTTTAGCGAGTAGATTTTGTCCAAAATAATGAGGTAATTTTTCTTCGTAAGTAAC
>NZ_JBMFWB010000083.1:0-548 GCF_049965695.1 Athalassotoga sp.
AGCGGATATTCGGCTCTTACGTATATGTATCCCTGATGTGCACCTATCGCGTATCCACCTATCGCCATACCTTCAAGCAACGAATGCGGGTCTCCCTCTATCATCGACCTGTCCATGAATGCGCCCGGGTCTCCTTCGTCCGCGTTGCATATCAGATATTTCTCATCTGACTTCGACTTCCTTGTCAACTCCCATTTCAGTCCTGTCGGAAAGCCCGCACCGCCACGTCCCCTTAGACCGCTCTTTTTGACCTCTTCGATCACCATCTCGGGTGTCATCGATAAAGCCTTCTTGAGAGCAAAGTACCCGTCACGGGCAATGTACTCTTCTATGCTCGATGGATCTATGACTCCCAAATTGCGCGTCGCTATCTTTACCTGACGTGTGAAGAACGGAATCTCTTCTGTCGCGCGCGGCTTTATCTCTCCGGATGGGCCTTTGTAAAGCAGCCTTTGAACCACTCTGCCTTTCAAAAGATGCTCTTCGACTATCTCTTTTGCGTCAGATGGCTTTAACTTTTGATAAAACACGCCTTCCGGGTAGATGAC
>NZ_JBMFWB010000084.1:0-547 GCF_049965695.1 Athalassotoga sp.
CCGCATTAGGAGGTGGCAACATTGGCATGCTACTGTTTATATCCTACCTTTGAGGAATGAAAACCCAAAATGGGTAGAATGCTTTCGCCCTCAAAATGATACGTTTATATCCTACCTTTGAGGAATGAAAACATGAAGATGAGGAATGGTTTTATGATACCGATTTTGATGGTTTATATCCTACCTTTGAGGAATGAAAACTCATAACGAGCTGCGGTATTAGGAAACTCTGCTCTCATAGTTTATATCCTACCTTTGAGGAATGAAAACCATCAGGGTACTTAATAACACTCCTATCATTTCCTCGTTTATATCCTACCTTTGAGGAATGAAAACAGGGAACGTACTTTGATACATATATATCGAGCTACCGTTCGTTTATATCCTACCTTTGAGGAATGAAAACTATTGTTCTACTTTTTGAAGACCTTCATTCACTTTTGGTTTATATCCTACCTTTGAGGAATGAAAACTCAGATAGTTTTTCGAAGCGGGATGATGGAAGCGTGAGGTTTATATCCTACCTTTGAGGAATGAAAACAACAAT
>NZ_JBMFWB010000085.1:0-509 GCF_049965695.1 Athalassotoga sp.
GTTTATATCCTACCTTTGAGGAATGAAAACCTAACATATTTGATGGTCAAGTCTTGACTTATGAGCGTTTATATCCTACCTTTGAGGAATGAAAACTTTTGATCCAAACCAAGGGCTCCTGAAGCATTTTAGTTTATATCCTACCTTTGAGGAATGAAAACTAACTATATTGCGTACATCGCCGTTCAACGACACTGTTTATATCCTACCTTTGAGGAATGAAAACTGTTATCGCTAAATATGATATAACAAAGAATAAGAAGAGTTTATATCCTACCTTTGAGGAATGAAAACCATCATCAACAACTTCTGTGGCATAATCTGGTCTCTCGTTTATATCCTACCTTTGAGGAATGAAAACAAAAATCAAGCCCTTTTTTCTCCAAAAGATTTTTAAGTTTATATCCTACCTTTGAGGAATGAAAACCAGGTATTGTCTATATTGGTCTCGGATTTTTATTGGCGTTCCTATCCTACCTTTGAGGAATGAGTTGGCGCATGGCCTATGG
>NZ_JBMFWB010000086.1:0-502 GCF_049965695.1 Athalassotoga sp.
TCTTGAATAAGAGATTTGTCTGACATTAACTGAAGAAATTGCTTTGGCTTCTCTTCAGTTGACCTTGGCCAAAATCTTTTTCCTGAACCTCCAGCAAGAATAATAGCCTTTTCAGTTATATGCATCACCTCGAAAATATACTAAAACAACTTATAGCACATAGCGTATGGCCAATGGCGAATAGAAAAAGACTAAAGATTAGTAATCAGTAACGTGTAATCTGTAATCAGAAAAATTCTTCACGTCTCGCTCTACGCTCATAGTAAATAAACATCCGGCTTTAAAGTAAACTCAGTATAATTATATCACCGATTCTCTCTCCAATCCCTATTCCCTAATCCTTGTTTTTGCTATTAGCCATCCGCTATGGGCTATATGCCATTGGCTATGAGCCATATGCCATTGGCCATATGCTACTTACTTTCTCGTTATTCTTTTCAATATCATCCTCGCCTCATTTCTTGTGAAGAAGAGGGTCATGACGGTGGCGATGAGTATTTCA